>NZ_JBOEQF010000231.1:0-3384 GCF_050689315.1 Aerococcus sp. L_32 | reverse complement strand
TGTAGTTAAAGTATATCAAAAGTATTAATTAACTACAAAATTATGAACGTTATTCTTTTGGTTTTATTAAAATATAATAGTTAAATAGCGCCATAATACCAGCTATAATAATGCTCCATATAATCTGTTCTCTTTCAAAGAAATAGGCTATTGTTGCAAAAGATAGGCACATAACATAAAAATATTTAAAAAATGGAGATATTTTATAAAAAGATTTATGTAAATTATTAAACATGATAATCACCTAGATTCAAATTATTGATAACCCCATCCAATAGGTACTGGTTGAGGTTGTGCTCCTGGAATTGTTTGATTTTCAAATTCTATATATATTCCTTTATTGGTATCAAGGTTAACTGAAGCAAGTTGCCCTAGCATACCTCCTAAGGCTCCACCAGTAGCTCCACCTATTAGAGCACCAATTGCGCCAGCGGCTCCTGCACCTAAAATAGAAATGGTCTTAGTATATGTCGAGTTTAGATATAGTGTAAAAGTATTTGTGCCAGTATTTACTACTTTTGTTTGACCAGTAGCGCGAAGAGGTGAGTTATCTTCAGCAATGGCCATCTTAATTTCTTCATCAGTATAAATATCATGAAGATCATATCCTCGGGCTTCTAGCTCATCAAACAGCATTTGGTTAGTTAAGCCAATGGCATGAATAGAATCATCTTCAGATAATCTTTCTATTGGCGACTCTGGGATTACTTCATCGTCTATATTTTCAACCTAACAAAAAATAAAAACGTTTTCAAATGATATGTTTTAAGTTAATTCTGTGTAACAGCAAGCACAGTCATTGTCATGACAAATTTAAAAAAATAGCACATTCTCTATCGAAAATTTTTGCTTATTTTTTAAATTACTTTGGGAAAATCCCAATCCCTTTTGAACAGAACGAAAGCCGATTTAGAAAAAGGGCGCACTTATACACCATACGTCCCGTAAAGACTATGGTGTGTGCGGAAAACCCCCATGATATCAAATTCATGGGGGTTTTTATTTATGTAAAATTTTCTGGCGAAAATTAAAAATTCGCTTCGCTCATGTTAAAAAAATCATTACCAATTTACTAAATTATTTGGATTTTTTTCGTCTAAAATGACATTTTTAAATACCCAATCGGCATATTTTTTTCGGCTTTCTTCTGACACTATCCATGGATATTTTATTTCAAAAATTTGAATATCTGTTTCTAAATATACAGGCGTTTTACCGTTAGAAAAATGATAAATCGGCTTAGGAAAATCCTTTCTTCTGGTGTAATTATATAAGCTTTGTCTATTGGACATTGCCCAACGTCGACGTAAATCATACTTAGATAATAAAACGGGTAAATCATTTTTGATCGCTTTAGATTTTTCGTTTAGCTCGGCAATGATTGCTTCTTTTTCTGATGTCATTTGCCAATTGATATATAACGGATTATTCATTTCATCTGTCATTTTCTTTACCCTCTTTACTAGATAAATCGTTTCAGATAGTCTTTAGCAGCTTTTTTAAAATAGCCAACAGGGTGCTTATAGTGTTGTTTCGCAACATATGAAATATGCTTTTCGACAGTGTCTAGGGTCGCTCTATCAGCAAGTTGTTGGTAGAGTGGATAAACCTCTAGTTTAAATTGTTCAATCAATTCATGGTTATGCGCTGATAGCACCCCATAATTGATTAACCATTCAGTGAATTTATTCTCGTATTTTGGCGCATATTCTTGTGGTTGCTCGTCATATTTATTTTCTAACCAAGGTTCAGTATGTTCAGGTTGCCAAGTAAATAATAACCCAGTAATCGGATTACCACGTGTATTTTTTTTAATTTTCTTAACCTTTAATTTTTTGAAATAAGGGGAGAGTTCTTTTAACGTTGGTTTTAAAATACGCTTATCAATATCACTCATAGCATATGACTTAGGGCAATCGATTAATTTTTTAAAATCATCAATCTTAAATTCTTTTTTCCCAAGTGTTCGCCATTGCTTTAATAAGCGATACATCGTTTTTGCATAAGTTGAACGTATCGCTGTAAATTCTGCAAGTTCATACGTTGTAAATTCAACTTGTAGTTGGTTTACAACGTATTCAAATTCTTCAGAAACCTTAATTATAGCCGTCATTTCGCTTAAATCATCACTCCAAGTAAATTTAAACTTAGTAAATAAATTCATTAATTCAAATGAATTAGAAGTACGCTCAATATAATGAATATTGGCTACTTTTTTCCCTAATGATTCAATTGTATCTTGAAATCTTTTATTATGATTGACTGTATAATCAGCAAGTTCAGCAAGATAATATTTATCAAAATGTATTTCACGTGTACCTTCATCTCGTACTTTAGCAATGATAGAGAAAAAGAAATTCATTTCTTCTGAAGTCCAGGTCCGCATGCTTATACTATTCAAATCATTATGGTATTTTACTACCTCATTTATCATTAAAGGTCACCTCTTTTATTTGACCTTATAATACCATCTTTTTTTATAAGGTCAAATAAAAAAGATGACCTTTAATAACCGACATTTTGACCTTTAATAACCGACATTTTGACCTTTAATAACCGACATTTTGACCTTTAATAACCGACATTTTGACCTTTTGAAAACCACCCTATCCTTACTCTCCCAAGGGATAAAAAACACCTAAACATATATCTAAACATATATCTAAACATAGATATATAAACATATTTATCTATTTATCGTATTTTTCTTAAACAGAAAATTGATAAAAAACTATAAAAAAGAGAATAGAAAAAACAAATAAGGAAGCCTTGCTGACGCAAGCCATTAAAAAAGGGGCAAAGCCCCTTAAACCCCTTATTTTCAAGAAAAAGGGGAAATTGTTGTGTGAGATTGTTTGAAAATCTAAGTAATTTTGCGTAAATTGTTGCATTTATAAGCATGCTAACGCATGGTCAAGGGTTAACACCCTTAACAAACCACTGAAATACGCTCAGAAGCAAATGAAAGGGTATAAGTAACGTGATTTACTAATTTAGTTATATTTTTATCTAATATGATTTAAAGTGCACTAACTATCTTTTAAATCGAAATTATAGGGGGCTAGAGACGTTTTAAAACTATTTTAGGGCATTTATATGTAAGTGTGTCTAAAACGTCGTGAGCACCTCTTATTTTTCGTATTTTGGCTACGACATACTGTTGAAGTCGACTCATCGCAAATAAAAATGCGAGGAGGTGCCTAATTTACATTATTTCCTTGAGCTCTTACTTGCTATTACGGCTGGTGTGATTGTTCATCTCATCAGTAAATGGCTAGATAGTAAGGACAAATAGTCGACTAGCCTTGCGTGTTTATCTATAACACAAAAAAGCCCAGTAGTTCACGCTACTGGGCTTTTTTTGTGCAATTTGTATTATTCCCT
>NZ_JBOEQF010000230.1:0-3388 GCF_050689315.1 Aerococcus sp. L_32 | reverse complement strand
TTGCTATCTTTTTCTATTATTCTGCCTTATTTGATAGTAGATTTAAAACTTTGCAACAGAACCGCATAAGGACTCTTTTTTTAAATGTATTTTACATAAGGTCCATTTTAGTTCGACTGGTGATCTTTGCTTGTACTTACATAAGGCCTAAAAACAACGAAAATATCTTATTGTTTATTTTGGCTATCTTCATTTAAAGAGTTTGCTATAAGTTTTGCCGTTATCTCTGTTAACGGTTCTCCGATAGCTTGTCTATAATTGAAGCCTAATAATTGCATAGTTCGTAGCGTGTCCACTTGAATTAAGTCAACTAACTGTTCAAAATTTGTTCTCTGTTCTTCTTGGTTTTTCGCCCAATCTTTTACATAAGCTTCTATTTCTTCTTCCTTATGCCCTTGCTCTAATAAACTTTCTCGAAGTTCTCTTTTTGATTTATCACTAACTTCAGGCATGAACATATTTATTAATCTAGTTGCTGTTTTTTGTAAATACTCTATATCTGTCTCACTTAAATAAATCTGGTCATACTCATCTTTATATCTTAATGCAATTGATTTTAATTCTTGATTTTCATGAATTAATTTATTGAAAGCATCTTCGTATGCATTAATAGTTTTTTTGCTATCCTGTCCTTCTTTTACAGTTGAGATTAGACTAATTGCTTGATCAGCAACTCCCGAATTAACTATCCCTTTTAAAGCATTACCTAGCGCAAGTAATTCACCAACCATGTTACAACTCCTCCTTAATAAAATTAATGATATGTATAGTTTTAATATACTATACATAAAAAGGTGTGCTTTTGCGATACTTTAAAAATTCGTTGCACTCATGTAAAAAAAGCAGTAGGTCAAATTAATTTTTGATCACTACTTTTTTTAAAAATGTAATTATTTTTCAGAATAATTTTGTAATTTTAGTAAATTGTTTTTCTCTGTACTATCGGCAACTGCACGAACGTATTTAACTCCATTATTTTCAACAGGTTCTAATTCAGAGTAAGGCATTAATTTAACTTTAATTTTAAAACCTTTTTCCCTAAAAGATGTGAGCCAACGATGAATGTCTTCTTTTGAGTACCATCCATCTATTTTTTTGTCACTGAGTTTCCATGTTTCATTTTCATCAGCTTCTAATTTAATCCGAACAATACTTTCCAAAGTTTTAACAGCGTCTTTCTTAAAACTTATTCCTGTAGCATAAATCATTAAAAACCCCCAATAAAAATTCATATATAATGCAATGTAAGTATAACTTACTTCACATGTAATTGAACGATTTACTTTAGCAAAGAAATAAAATCGATTAATTAAATACATGAAATTAGATAAAATCAGGTATTTAAAAAGAAAGGTAGCTACTAAAAATAAGCGGCTATCTTTCTTTTTAAATTGGTTCTGTAAAAGATTTTTTTCAATTTCAGAGATGCTTTTTTCAGCGGTTAAAAATACTTTTTCTTCTTCTCTTTTGCCAATGGCCACAATCTCAATAATTTCTATTTGATTGTCTGTTGTTGGTTTAAATATGAGACGAATACCTAATTTTTGGTTCTTTAATTCTTTAAAACCGGCTAATTTTGAATACGTTGTATTTCCAAGATCTTTCCCAATTTCAGATCCTCGGATACTTAACCGTTCTCCAGCAGCATCTACCCATTGTTTTAACATGCCGTCTAATTTTTTATAGTCTTTTACTGCTTCTTTCCAAAAAAATACCTTTGCCATTAATCAAATAGGTCCTTATCGGATAAAGCAGCAAATGGGTTATGCTCTTGATTTGATTCGATCACTTCAGTAGCTGAAATGAGTTCAACTGGTCCGGCTGTTACTCGATCATTTAATTGACTATAAAATAGTTTGTTTTCCAATTCGTTGTAATCTTTCACTAATTTTTCATATACGGCATTACTGAGGATAACAGCTTCAGGTTTATTATGGTTAAAAATAAAGGTTGGTTCTCCTGTTTTACTCGTGTCTTTTATAATTTTTGAAAAGTCTTTTTTAGCTTCTGTGATCGATTTTGTTTTTACATCTAACATTTTCAACATACGAAGCACCTCACTTTTTTATTTGTATAATTATTGTAACACAAAAAAGATAGTTGATCTGAGTATAAAAACTGATCTGGGAAAAAATAATGATTAGCTCCGAGTATAATTAAACCAATCCAACCTATGTAAAAAGACAGTGGTCTCTCTGTTATCCATTTATTAAAATTTTTCATTGATATCAAATCCTTCATATTTTTTTAATACATGAAATTGGGTAATTTCATGTATTGATTTGTAAAAAGCACAAGCTAATCATTCTAGCTTGTGCTTTTTCTTTGAGTAAAATAAAGATTAATCTATAGCTAATTTAACTAGTTTTAGTATAATTAGCTATAGATTAATCTTAATTGTCATATATGAGTCAAGTCCATAATCCTGTGTAAAATACTATACAATGTTTTACCGGTCTCTCATTGATCAAACTTAATATATTTTCTTGTAGAACTGAGCCATTCGTCATGAAGGTCCATAAGGACAGCTCCAATTAATCGATTGGCAGACGTTCGGTTGGGAAAAATCCGAATAATCTTTTCTCTTCTGCGGACTTCCTGGTTCAGTCGTTCAAGAAGGTTGGTGCTTTTTAGCCGATTGTGACCATTTCCGATAACCGTCCAGATCAATCTAAAAAACCACTTCCGCAACAAATTTGGGTTTCACTGAGTGGTGGATATGCAGGCTATATATCGATAGAAAAATTTTATATATCTGCAACCCATATAGTTGTTACTTATTCAGGAAATATTCCTAAGGCTCCATATGTACCAACTTCAATCCATGAAGATGAAGATAAATAAATTAAAAAGGAGATGTAGAATTATGAAAACAAAAAAAGTGTTAGGCATTATAGCATTGTTGAGCATGCTTTTTGTGTTATTCTCTTCAAATTATTATACGGTAGAAGCTACAGAAAATACTAGTTTGCAAACCAATGTAGTTAATAGTAAAGATATAACTATTCAATCGACTCCCAATCCTTATAAAGTATGGTATTCTGTGCCTCTCAATCTAGGCAATCAGCCACCCGCAACATATTATATTCAGCAAAGATTTTACACTGAATTGTATAGAGGATGGCTTACTAGAACAACTAGAACTGATACACATGCACATACTGTTTACGAAGGGTATTTATATCGTCCAGATGTGCCACTTCCTATTCCTTCAAAAGTGCTGCCAGTACAGGAATAAATATAGTATAGAAAGGATTTATATTTAATATGATAAAAAAAGTAACTTATATATTCTTTTTTTCTATAGTAGTAGGGTTATTCTTGTCTGCATGTAGTAATAAAGAGTCTTTAAATGAAAAATGGCATACTAAAGCTGACGAAGAGAGTA
>NZ_JBOEQF010000229.1:0-3414 GCF_050689315.1 Aerococcus sp. L_32 | reverse complement strand
GTCGAGTATAGGTATTACTAAAGATAATTTTGAAAAAAAAGCAACTGATTTGATAAGTACTTTCCATGAGAATAATATAGATAGATTAAATTTAGAAAAAAGTGATAGTAAGGCATGGCTGAAATATACGAACCGACTTCATGAAGAACCTGTTAATTTAGTTATTAGAAAAACTAAGCTCAAAGAATTAGCTATTAAACATAAAACTATAAAGAGGAAAAAATTTTAATAAGCAATTCACATAATATAAGAAGGTTGAGTTAATATGAAAATTGAAACCGTTGATGAATTAATCGCAGTCGCTAAAAGCGCTGAGGGTATGAGAATTAAAGAATTTGATGTTAATAACCGGCTAGCATCAAAAGGGAATAAAGGTGGTATCGGTCAAATAATTGAAGAAGGTTTATTTGGTTATGCTATCAATTCTACAAGTGAAGCAGACTTTGGTGATTTAGGGGTTGAGCTGAAAGCCACCCCAGTTAAACAGAATAAAAATAAATCATTTGCGGCTAAGGAACGGTTGGTATTAAATATTATCAATTATATTAAAGAAGTAAATTATACTTTTGAGACGTCTTCATTTTGGCGTAAAAATGAAACCATATTAATGATGTTCTATTTTTGGGATAAAGAATTAGATCGAGGAGATTACCGAATACTTAAGTCCATTTTGTACACCTATCCTGAAGATGACTTAGAGATTATCAAAAATGACTGGGAAATCATTGTAGGAAAAATCCGTGCAGGGAAAGCAGAAGAATTATCCGAAGGTGATACCATGTATCTAGGTGCTTGTACGAAAGGCGCTAACAAAAATTCATTAAGACAACAGCCGTTTTCTGATGTCCCCGCGATGCAGCGTGCATTTTCTTTAAAAGCTTCGTATATGACGACTTTAGTTAGAAAATATATAAAGCAAGAGAATATCGTCTCGTTTGCTAGTAAAGAGGAATTAGCTAAAAAATCCTTGGAGACTATTCTACAAGAGCGATTTGCACCTTACGTAGGATTAGATATGCGAGAAATTAGTCAAAAGATTAATTATGAAATCAATCCTAAAAATAAATCTACCATCGCAAACATGATTAGTAGAATTCTTGGGATTACAGGTACTAAGTTAGATAACATAGAAGAATTTTCAAAAGCAAATATTCAATTTAAAACAATTAGGCTGGAACCGAATAATATGCCTAAGGAGCATATGTCTTTTGAAAACGTCGATTTTGATGCATGGTTGAATGATTCATTTGAGGAATCTCAATTCTATCAAAAATTTGAAGAAACTAAATTTCTATTCATTGTATTTCAATATCGTGAAACGCTTAAGGAAAATCCCGATAGAATCCCTTATTTTAAAAAGATAGTATTATGGAACATGCCTGAACAGACGATTCGTAATGAAGTTGGATTAATGTGGCGCCGGGGTAGAAAAGTATTAAAAGATGGGGTAGAATTAACCGTCAGCTCTAGAGGTATATCTAATAATTTACCGTCTGCCAAAGAAAACTATGTAACCCATATTCGTCCAAAAGCCAGGGATGGTAAAGACAAAGTTCAGTTACCAGATGGTCAAGAAATTACCAAGCAGGCTTTCTGGCTCAACAAAGAGTATATTGCTGAAATCGTGAAAGATTAGATCAAGCTTTAGGCTTGATCTTTTTCTTGGAGTATATTATAATATACGAAAGTATGTTCGTGGAGAGGGAGATTTAATGAAAATTTTTTCAATGTTTGATGGTGTAGGAGGTTTCACCATTGGTTTCAATAATGCTGATAGTGAACTATTCCAAACTACCTATTCAAACCAATATGAACCCTCAAAAAAATCACAAGACGCATATGAAGTCGGTGTTTATCGTTTCCCAGAAATTGAACATATCCCAACAGATGTTGCTTTAATTCCAGACGAAAAGTTTGAAGAAATGAAACAAAATGGTGTCAACATGATTGTTGGTGGCTTCCCATGCCAAGATTATTCTGTAGCTCGTTCAAGAAAAAATGAATTGGGTATTGAAGGAAAGAAAGGTGTCCTGTTCTGGGAAATCATTAGAGCAACAGAAATTATTCAACCTGAGTACTTAGTGTTAGAGAATGTTGATAGACTATTAAAAGCACCCACAAGTCAACGTGGTCGAGATTTTGCCGTTATGTTAGCTTCATTTAATGAACTGGGTTACTCAGTAGAGTGGCGTGTAATCAACGCAGCTGAATATGGACGCGCACAGCGTAGACGTCGTGTATTCTTCTTCGTATATCGAAATGATACTGCCTTTGCTAAGAAAATAGATGCAAAATATGAGCAGTCATCAGAAACAAATCTAATTGATGAAAAAGACTTTGATACCTATGCAGAGTATATTTTCAATGATGGTTTATTCGCTAGACAATTTCCTATCAAGCAAGAGCCAATTAAGAATCGGACCATGTCTAACCATTTAGCGAGTGATATTAAGGACGTTTCTGATAATTACGCGGATGGTAAGTTCTGGAATACAGGAATCATGCGCCATGGTGTTTATTATTCCGCGGATACAGAACCACTTGGTGACGAAAACCCAATTCCATTTAAAGATATTATTGTCCCAGAGAACACTGTTCCAGAGAAGTATTATATTGAAGGTGAAAAGTTAGAAAAATTCAAATACTTAAGAGGACCTAAACGATTAGAGAGAACCTCTGCAGAAGGACATAAGTATGTTTATTCTGAAGGTGGTATGAGTGAAACGGATAGTCTAGAGTTACCTGGTAGAACAATGCTGACTTCTGAAGGAACGGTTAATCGTTCAACGCATCTACTAAAAATCAATAACCGTTATCGATTAATCACGCCGATTGAAGCAGAAAGATTACAAGATTTCCCAGATGATTGGACGAAGTTTAAACAACTAGACAATGGTGAAGTAGTTGAAGTCTCTGAACGCATGAGAATGTTCTTTATGGGTAATGCCTTAGTAACTGGCATAGTAAAACGAATTGGTGATGAATTAAAAAAAATCGTAGACTAGCATATATATAATAATTAAGTAAAAATATACCTAAAGCAGATAGTGCTAGCAAATAAGGCTAGCACTATCTGCTTTTCTTTTGGTTATATACTTCAAATTATGATAATCAGATAGATATAACTATAGTACTGATATTCTTAGATAAAATTAGGTTTGAGTGTTTAGTTATTATTAATAAAGTAGTAACTGTGTTAAAATCAGTAGTAAATAAAAAGCTATCGTTAAAAGCTACTATCTTTATAGTTTCATATGATATTCATAGCTATTGTACTAAGTGTATAAGAGGAAGGGCAAAATTATGTTAAAAATTTATAATACATTAACCAATCAGAAGGAAGAGTTTAAACCATTAGTGCCAGGAAATATTTCAATGTATGTATGTGGTCCTACTGTTTATAACTACATTCAT
>NZ_JBOEQF010000228.1:0-3415 GCF_050689315.1 Aerococcus sp. L_32 | reverse complement strand
GTGAATGTAGTTATAAACAGTAGGACCACATACATACATTGAAATACTTCCTGGCACTAATGGTTTAAACTCTTCTTTCTGATTGGTTAATGTATTATAAATTTTTAACATAAATTTGCCCTTCCTCTTATACACTTAGTACAATATCTATGAATATCATATGAAACTATAAAGATGGTAGCTTTTAACGTTACCTTTTTATTTACTACTGATTTTAACACAGTTACTACCTTATTAATAATAACTGAACACTCAAACCTAATTTTATCTAAGAATATCAGTACTATAGTTATATCTATTTGATTATTATAATTTGAAGTATATAACCAAAAGAAAAGCAGATAGTACTAGCCTTATTTGCTACCATATCTGCTTAAGGTATATTTTTACTTAATTATTATATATATGCTAGTCTATGATTTTTTTTAATTCATCACCAATTCGTTTTACTATGCCAGTTACTAAGGCATTACCCATAAAGAACATTCTCATGCGATCAGAGACTTCAACTACTTCCCCATTGTCTAGTTGTTTAAACTTCGTCCAATCATCTGGGAAATCTTGTAATCTTTCCGCTTCAATCGGCGTGATTAGTCGATAACGGTTATTGATTTTTAGTAGGTGAGTCGAACGATTAACTGTTCCTTCAGAAGTTAACATTGTTCTACCAGGTAACTCTAGGCTATCAGTTTCACTCATACCACCTTCAGAATAAACATACTTATGTCCTTCTGCAGAGGTTCTCTCTAATCGTTTAGGCCCTCTTAGGTACTTGAATTTTTCTAACTTTTCACCTTCAATATAATACTTCTCTGGGACTGTGTTCTCTGGGACAATAATATCTTTGAATGGAATTGGGTTTTCGTCACCAAGTGGTTCTGTATCGGCGGAATAATAAACACCATGACGCATGATTCCTGTATTCCAGAACTTACCATCCGCATAATTATCAGAAACTTCCTTAATATCACTCGCTAGATGGTTAGAGATGGTTCGATTCTTAATCGGCTCTTGCTTGATAGGAAATTGTCTAGCGAATAAACCATCATTGAAAATATACTCTGCATAGGTATCAAAGTCTTTTTCATCAATTAGATTTATTTCTGATGATTGCTCATATTTTGCATCCATTTTCTTAGCAAAGGCAGTATCATTTCGATATACGAAGAAAAATACACGACGTCTACGCTGTGCGCGTCCATATTCAGCTGCATTGATTACACGCCACTCTACTGAGTAACCCAGTTCATTAAATGAAGCTAACATAACGGCAAAGTCTCGACCACGTTGACTTGTGGGTGCTTTTAGTAGTCTATCAACATTCTCTAACACTAAGTATTCAGGTTGAATAATTTCTGTTGCTCTAATGATTTCCCAGAACAGAACACCTTTCTTTCCTTCAATACCCAATTCATTTTTTCTTGAACGAGCTACAGAATAATCTTGGCAGGGGAAGCCACCAACAATCATATTGACCCCATTTTGCTTCATTTCTTCAAACTTTTCGTCTGGAATCAAAGCAACATCTGTTGGGATATGTTCAATTTCTGGGAAACGATAAACACCAACTTCATAGGCGTCTTGTGATTTCTTTGAGGGTTCATATTGGTTTGAATAGGTAGTTTGGAATAGTTCACTATCAGCATTATTGAATCCAATGGTGAAACCTCCTACACCATCAAACATTGAAAAAATTTTCATTAAATCTCCCTCTCTATACGAACATACTTTCGTATATTATAATATACTCCAAGAAAAAGATCAAGCCTAAAGCTTGATCTAATCTTTTACGATTTCAGCAATATACTCTTTGTTGAGCCAGAAAGCCTGCTTAGTAATTTCTTGACCATCTGGTAACTGAACTTTGTCTTTACCATCCTTGGCTTTTGGACGAATATGTGTTACATGGTTTTGTTTGGCACTCGGTAAATTATTAGATATACCTCTAGGTCCGACGGTTAATTCTACCCCATCTTTCAATACCTTTCTACCCCGACGCCACATTAATCCAACTTCATTACGAATCGTCTGTTCAGGCATGTTCCATAATACTATCTTTTTAAAATAAGGGATTCTATCGGGATTTTCCTTAAGCGCTTCACGATATTGAAATACAACGAATAGAAATTTAGTTTCTTCAAATTTTTGATAGAATTGAGATTCCTCAAATGAATCATTCAACCATGCATCAAAATCGACGTTTTCAAAAGACATATGCTCTTTAGGCATATTATTCGGTTCCAGCCTAATTGTTTTAAATTGAATATTTGCTTTTGAAAATTCTTCTATATTATCTAACTTAGTACCTGTAATCCCAAGAATTCTACTAATCATATTTGCGATGGTAGACTTATTTTTAGGATTGATTTCATAATTAATCTTTTGACTGATTTCTCGCATATCCAATCCTACGTAAGGTGCGAATCGCTCTTGTAGAATAGTCTCCAAGGATTTTTTAGCTAATTCCTCTTTACTAGCAAACGAGACAATATTGTCTTGCTTTATATATTTTCTAACTAAAGTCGTCATATACGAAGCTTTTAAAGAAAATGCACGCTGCATCGCGGGGACATCAGAAAACGGCTGTTGTCTTAATGAATTTTTGTTAGCCCCCTTCGTACATGCACCTAGATACATGGTATCGCCTTCGGATAATTCTTCAGCTTTCCCTGCACGGATTTTTCCTACAATGATTTCCCAGTCATTTTTGATAATCTCTAGGTCGTCTTCAGGATAAGTATATAAGACGGATTTTATTATATGATAATCACCACGATCTGATTCATTATCCCAAAAATAAAACATCATTAATATCGTTTCGTTCTTACGCCAGAAGGAAGACGTTTCAAAAGAATACTCTACTTCCCTCATATAATTAATAATGTTCAGCACCAATCGTTCCTTAGCCGCAAGTGCCTTATTTTTATTTTGTTTCACAGGTGTTGCTTTCAACTCTACACCTAGTTCGCCAAAATCAGCTTCGCTTGTAGAATTAATGGCATAGCCAAATAAGCCTTCTTCTAATATTTGACCGATACCGCCTTTATTGCCTTTTGAAGCTAAGCGTTCATTAATATCATATTCTTTAACTGTCTTACCCTCAGCACTTTTAGCAATTGCGATTAATTCATCAACGGTTTCAATTTTCATATTAACTCAACCTTCTTATATTATGTGAATTACTTATTAAAATTTTTTCCTCTTTATAATTTTATGTTTAATAGCTAATTCTTTGAGCTTAGTTTTTCTAATAACTAAATTAACAGGTTCTTCATGAAGTCGGTTCGTATATTTCAGCCATGCCTTACCATCACTTTTTTCTAAATTTAATCTATCTATATTATTCTCATGGAAAGTACTTATCAAATCAGTTGCTTTTTTTTCAAAATTATCTTTAGTAATACCTATACTCGAA
>NZ_JBOEQF010000227.1:0-3426 GCF_050689315.1 Aerococcus sp. L_32 | reverse complement strand
ACCACAAGCAGCTAAAACTAATACCACTAGTGCCAATCCCAATGCACGAAAAATTTTCTTCATAATATTGCCTCCAAATGATTTTTTATCATTCATTTATTGTAGGAAAAACCAATCGTGATTGCAATTCAATCGAGATACTAGATTACCATTATCCTTGATAGCCTATTGCTATCAATGGAGATTTGATAAATAAAATTCTTTAATCATATATAAGATGAAAAAAGTTGTGAAAACTATGGGTCTCTCGAATAGTAAATAATAACACTTTTACAAAGATAGAACAGTAAAAATTAAATAAAGTTCATACCTCTGAATTTACTGAGGCTCTACTATAATGCATTAAAAAATTCCAAATAATTAAGTCATGAGTCTACAACAGATACTTCTAGCCTATCTATTAACTCTATAATTAATAATTGTAATTCCTCAATTGAAGAAGAAATCTCTTCTTTGTCATACGGTCCTTTAATTAAACCTGAAGAAGCGTGATTAACTGGATTAGAATTTCTAATTTTATGAGCTTTTTGTATTATAGAGCCACTTTTATTAATTCCCTCATAGACTCTTTTTAATACTTTTACATCGTAATTACCTTTATAGTTAGGTCCATTTAAATCTTTTGATTCAATTTTATAATCAAACCTTATTTCTGCAGTAATCCTATCAAAGAAAGATTTGAAATAGGAGTGGGCTAATAAAAGATTTTCTTTTTTTAATTCTACAAAATATAATAAATATAGTTGGCTGGTTGTAGGCGTTACGTTTACTTTATTTATCCTATCAACAAGTGTATTATTTAATTCTGAAGGAGATAAATTGCTTTTATTCAGACAATAATTTTCGATATACTGCGATAAATTATTTGATTTTTCTTTTAGATTTGAGTATAAACACTCAATCAAGTCTTCATGTCTAAAGCTTCTATTTAATAAATATGTTATGGCAATATAATTTTCTGCGTCATTCCATTCACTTTCAGAAAATATTTTATTTAAAAGCTTTTTGATTAATTGACCATCTCGTGTGTTTAGTATTGCTGTTACTATTTTTCTGACATCATACGTAATAATTGGTTCGTTGATAATAAGATGAAGTTTAGTAATTATTTCATGATTATTCACAAATTCATCACTAAATTTATATAATATGTGATTATAAACCTCATTTTTTGATAATTGAATATCATCAAAAGAAAAGGATTTATCTACTGCTTTCTTATAATTATCTATAGAAAACGAAGTTCTAGTTAAATTATCTAAGAAAGTTACGTAATGATCGATATCTACTTCATGAATATCAATATCTTCATTATATATTTCATCCCCATAAAATGAATTTTTTATATCATCACTAATTTCACTACAATGTTTTATGTGAGTTTTATCTGTATTTAAAACTAAATTAACTTTTCTTAATTCAGAATGATAAAAATTTATAAATTTAATAAAAAAGTCTCCTAATGACTGTTCAATATCTGCTTCATCAAAGAAAATATATAAATCATCCACATATCTAATTATCCGAAATTTGAATAAGCCTAAAGTATTATGAAAATACTCATTAACTTTTTCATCTACTTCATTTAAATAGATAGTAGTTGCTAAATAAGATAATCCAGTACTGTTTTCGACAATTGGAAATCTTCCCCTGCCACAGAATGAGAAAAGTAATTTATATAGATAAATATGAAAAGAATGAATATTACTAGTATTTTTCTCAATTATATTGAACATCAAATCGATATCAATATATCTAAAATAATCTTTTATATCCACTTTTATATAATGAGAATAAATACTTGATAGCTTATTAACTTCTTTAAAAAATAGATTATATTGTTTTTTATAAGAAACATCATTATTCTCTAAATCTCCTGCATACAGAGCATGTTGACTATAAATTTTATCATTAATAGAATTGTATATTTCTTTACAAATTGCCTCCAGAACAAGATACAAAGTAGGTGACAACAATTGTGCCTGTCTAAAACTGCCATCAGATTTTTGAAGATAATTATCACTAATTTTCATGATATCATCATCAAAAACAAAATTTCCCTTTTTAACAACTTTTTCAAAATAATCATCAGATACATTTAATGATTGTAATGGATACCACTGAAGGTATTTAGATAAACTCCTATTTGAGATATTAGCATAATTTTTAACGGTTTCATTCCATACAGTTTCACTAATTCCTAAAAAGTTCTCATATGATTCGATTATATTTACCCCACTTTCATTTGTTTAGTTTTCTAGATTAGATCAAGTATACCAAAGGAAGTATTATTGTAGAAATTTAATCAGTTAAGCTAATTTGTCTAACAATATTTGAATCGTCAACCCCAACAATCTCCTCTTCAAACCAACAAAAAAAAGCAACATATATATAAATACATGTTGCTTTTTTTGTTGATCTTATTGATACCCTATATTTCACATTGAATAGCTGACTTGACGGTAGCGAAACATGTGGGCCACTTGCTGGTCAAATTGCACGCCATATTTATTTTCCTCGGAGTAGGCTTCATGCCCTTTACCAGTAAGTACTAATAATACCGGATTTAGGGACATTTCTAAGGCTAACTCAACTGCTTCAACCCGGTCTAGTGCCATGGCCATAGAGTTTAACCCATATTGGGTTACGTATTCTAGGTATATATCGGCCATGACTTGTTTGGGGACACCATTTAAGTCATCAGTGGTTAGTATGGTTAGGTCGGACCCAGTTTGCGAGGCGGACACCATTTGCGGGAATTTCTTACTGTCTCGTTGCCCTCTAAAGCCAAAGATGTGAATGATATCGTGGTCTGGATATTGGTCGTTCAGGGTTTTTAACAGGGCTTCAATGGCATCCGGCGTGTGGGCATAATCGACTACCATTTCATTACCATCTGCTAGTGGATAGTATTCTAAACGGCCCGCAATTCCCGCAAAGTCTGCGATTGCCTTGTTGGTATTGCCAGCGTCTAATCCTAGGTCAACCATGACGGTTGTGGCTAAAATCAGGTTTTCTTGATTATAAACACCTGATAAGGGCGCTTCGATTTCTTCAATTTGTCCGCCTTGTCCATTGAAGGCAACAACTGCTGTGTCGGTTGTTTTATCTAAGACATAACTTGTCGCACCTTTCTTAGTATCTACGGTTAAGACTTGTTTACCACTTGCTTCTAGTTCTTTGGCTAGGCGGTTGCCCCACATGGTATAGCTATTGATGACGGCCTTCCCGCCCGGTTTCATTAAGCTGAATAGGGATTTCTTGGCTTGGTAATAAGCTTCCATGGTCTTGTGGTAGTCTAAATGGTCGTGTTGTAGGTTGGTAAATAAGGCATAGTTAAATTGCATCCCTGCCATTCTATATTGGTGGAGACCTTGACTAGAAGTTTCAATAACCACTACATCGTCATTTGACCGGGCTAGGGAT
>NZ_JBOEQF010000226.1:0-3431 GCF_050689315.1 Aerococcus sp. L_32 | reverse complement strand
CTTTGCAAGGGCGATAGTATAGCTAAAAAAATATAAGGTTATACTTAGTGGATTATAATTTTTAGAAACTGACTCGCAATGCACTGATTTTTACCGACTACGTATGAGTTATTTTATGAGATTTCTAACAGCTATTCGCCGACTTGTCTATCCCCATCTCGGTCATCCATGTACGGATACAACCAATGATCACTATAAATGGGCATAGCGTACCCTGCATTTTTTGCTTCTTGGATCGTGACTTGGCCATTGCCGTTCGTATCTACAGCAGATACATCTCCTCCAGTAGTCTCGGTGGGTGCAGCGAATGTTGCTATTCCGGAACTGCCAGAAGGTGAGCTATCTTCTCTTGTTAGCCCTTGTGCTGCGTTGTATTCATCTGGGTTAATATTTTGGAATTCATCTACTACTTGGTACCCATTAATCGTATACGTGTATTTATAAGAACTTGGAACCTGTGTAGTTGTATCTGGATAGGTAATGATAGCCTCAAAATTAGTAGCCCCACCTGCTTGCACAATGTTTCGTTCCATATAAGCCTGATCCCCGTGACGGTTCAGCACACTGTCTTGTGGCGTAATATTATAAGCATTGGCCACCCCTCCTAAGGAGTCGGCGATGACGTGCCCTTGATCAAGATTTGAATTCTCTGTACCCGAAACGTTTGCTTCGTCATCGTAATAGCGTCCGTTGGAATTAACCGGTTCAGTGGCATCATCTTGAAAAATGATTTCTGCTGCAACAACCCGAACCAATTGCCCAAATTCATTTGTGTAGGCCCAATATTCCCTGTCACCAAAACCGATATCAACGACTACATTTGCTGCACGATATCCTGACAATTCCCCTCCATATACTTCGATTAATGCATAGCCATCAAAAGATACCGACGGTTGGGGTTCGGCACTTTCAGAAGCATCTGAAGGAACTACCGACTCTGAATATACTTCTTCATTTTCTTTACTGTCTTTCGTATCGGTAACCACAGAAGCCACCTCAACGCTAGATTTGATAGAACTGGACGCCCTTATTTCTTCTGTTACTGCTTCGGTTGCACGGTACACTTGGCTACGAGACACCGGTTGGTTACCGTAACCGGAAATTGGCGCAGCGAATCCTTGATAATGAGCTCGGATGTGCGAACGCTAGCGAGGCAGTCTAACTTTAACTGTTAGCTCTTGCCGAAGATCGTCACATCCGAGGAGGCTCATTGTCAAGGACAATCGGAATAGCATACGGAAAGAAGTTCTGCACCTTATAAAAATTGTCAAAAAAACTGTTACCATTTCAACATAAAAACTTCCACTAATATTAAAAGGAGTAAACTTAATTTTAAGATTAAGTGACTCCTTTTTATTATGCAAACAGGGGTATGTTTGTGGGAACTGGTCAATTAGAGTAAGGCTGTTAGGTTGGATAGGGAAATTATCAAACTTATGAAGGGAGTAGTCAGCGCGTGAGTACAGGTGCACTTACCATTACTTTTAGAGCTTTTATATAAGCTTGAATTCATAGCCTACATTGATAGTTTTGAACATGTAGGCTTATGTTTGTTTTATATTCCTTATGTGACTTTAGCAGTTATGACGGTATCGGTAATCGTTGTTTACCTAGTTGAATTTCTTTTATCCTAAATTAAAAGACTCAGTATGTAAGCTTTTCGCTGACTTACTGAGTCTTTTGCTTTATTTAAAAATAGTGACTAAAGCTTGAATAGCTTGGTCAATTTCATCAAGCTCTAGCCCAGCATAACCTAAAATGTAACTTTGGTCGAACTGGTTGTTTAATTTAGCGTAGTGGTTGACCGGTTGCAAGCGGATCTTATTTTCAGCTAGCCTAGCTTGAATCACGTCAGTCGGTGGAATCTCACCCTCAATGTTAATAATAAAGAAAAGTCCAGCCCCTGCTTCCTTAATGGTTAGGGGGAGTTGACTTTGGTTAAGCGCTGCTAGAACCGCTTTTTCCTTACGACGGTAATTAGTCCGCAGGCTATTAATATATTTAGGAAAATGGTTAGAATTAAGAAAATCAGTCATTAAATATTGCTCAAAGCTAGAAATACCATTGGTTTTTAATTTAGCTTGATGGAATTTTTTCATTAATTGATCGGGTAAAACTAAATAAGACATCTTAAAAATTGACCCCATACTTTGACGAAAGGCCCCTAATAAAATGACACGCTCTTGGTCATCCAGACTAGTTAAAGCAGGAACAGGACGGCCCTTGAGGCGGAACTCATTATAGTAGTCATTTTCAATAATATAACGGTTTTCTGCCTGATAGGCCCATTTTAATAAACGCTGACGTCGACGCATCCCCATGATAATGCCAGTGGGAAACTGATGGCTAGGAGTAGTAATCACGATGTTGGCTGATGTAGTCTCCAAATCTTTAACTGAGAAACCATACTTATCAATCGGAATTCGAATCGTCTTTTGCTGATAGTCTGTAAAGTCATCTAAATTTTTATAATAGCCAGGATCTTCTAAGGCATAGATTGAATCGTCTAATAAGGCAAATAGCGTCTGTAAGCTAGCCGTATGACCGCCTGTAATGATGATATTGTCAGCTGAAGTCATCACGCCCCGGTATTTACGTAAATAATTAGCAATAGCCAATCGTAAAGGGAGTGCACCCAAGTCTTCTTTTAAATTACAATTAGCCATGCTTTTTGCTAGAGCGTCGGGTGCATACTGCAATAATTGTTTGGGTTTTAAAGTAGTCATATCACGGTTGGCAAAGTGAAAATCATAAGTATATTGGCTGGCTTCACTTATTTTAGCATGCTCATGTTTTAGTGGCTTTGTCTCAATTTCCTCAGAGGGCAACATATCAATTTCTAGTAAATCCACATAATAACCAGATCTTTCCCTCGGCACTATATAGCCTTCATCAGTCAGTTGGTCATAAGCGTTAATGACCGTATTAAGACTGACTTTTAAATGATCTGCCAAGGCCCTCCGTGAGGGGAGTTGGTCACCACTTTTCAAATGTCCTTGGGCAATTTGCCGGATGACTTCATCAACTATTTGTAAGTAGAGGTGTTGGTCTTCGTTAAAGTTCACCGTAATCATGCTTTCTCTTCTCCTCTTATTGTTCATTTTATTCATTATACATAAAAAAACTATCTGGACCCATAAAAATATGCATTTTTGCATCTTAAGAAACATCCAAAAGACTGTTAAAGTGATGACAATATATATAAAGGAGCAATCAAAATGAAACAATCAATCGAAGAAGTACATAAACAATTAGCTGGTGGCGTAATCATGGATGTGGTAAATGTGGAACAAGCTAAAATTGCTGAAGCAGCTGGTGCCGTAGCGGTCATGGCCTTAGAAAGAGTTCCTGCAGACATTCGAGCTGCTGGTGGCGTTAGCCGGATGAGTGACCCTAAAATGATAAAAGAAATTCAAGCAGCCGTTTCTATC
>NZ_JBOEQF010000225.1:0-3437 GCF_050689315.1 Aerococcus sp. L_32 | reverse complement strand
ATAAATAAAGCATACTTATTTGATAAAACAACAGGTAATTCAATCTTAAACCGTCGTCACCACGAAGAATAAGGAGTGAACCTATGACTGGCATTATTGCCCACCGAGGCTTTTCAAAGTTATTCCCTGAAAATACCATGCTGGGTTTTAAAGAAGCAGCTAAGTTTAATATTACGGGTATTGAGCTTGATGTACAATTAACGAGTGATGGTCAGGTCGTGATTTGTCACGATGAAACCATTGACCGGACGTCAAATGGCACGGGCTTTATCAAGGACATGACCTTAGCGGAATTAAAAACCTTCTACTTTTATGGCAAATTCCAAGGACAAGTTGAAGAAAATGAAGGCATTCAAATTTCAACACTCGAAGAATTTTTCAAGTGGTTCCAACCCTTGGACATCATGGTCAATATTGAATTAAAAACCAATATTTTCCGTTATGATGGTCTAGTTGAAAAGGTGAATGACCTGATCCAACAATATGACCTAATTGATCGAGTAGTCTTATCTTCCTTCCAACACCACACCATGAATGAGGCCAAAAAGGTAAATCCGGCCTTAAAAACGGGTCTTTTAACGATGAGTGGCATCTTGAACCCGGGTGATTATACGGCTAGTCACGGGCATGAATTTTACCATCCATTCTTCATGACTTTAGAGTCAGAAGATTTTGACAATCTTGTAGCCAACAATATTGGGATTAACACCTATACAGTAAACCGATCTGAAGATATGGAAAAACTAATTACTGCTAAAGTAACCAATATTATTACCGATGATGTGGTCTTAGGACTAGAAACTTTAAACGCATCAAAATAATTTACAAAGGAAAAGCCTATGGTCCCAATCGTGGATGCCATAGGCTTTTGTCGTATACTTTAGTGGTTATTATCCTAGTTGTAGATCTGCTGAAGCAAGTGCTTGGTCAATGACTGCCATAACCGCCTTAGAGTGGGCTAAGTTTGCTTTAACCCGGTCCATATCGTGAGTACGGATGATATCTTCAAATTCAACAAATTCTTCATACATGCGGTGGCTGTGAATTCGTTTGTCGGTTGTCTGTGAAGACTCTCCGCGCAAGGCCAAATCATAAGAAGCCAATGAATTGGTTGGGCCATCGATAATTAAGGCACCGTTTCGTCCTTGAATGGTTGATTTAATTGGGGCGTCGGTATCTTTTGACCCGATGCAGACCGCTTTAAAATCTTCAAAATCCATGATCAACATGCCAGATGTATCGATTCCCCGATCTACATTGGCATAATACGTTGCTGATTTTGGTGCGCCAAATAAGCCGACGAGTAAATGGACGTTATAAATATTGATGTCCATTAAGACACCACCAGCTTTTTTGGGATCAAAGGCTGGTAAAATTTCACCGTCCATAAAAGCATCATACCGGCTTGAGTATTGTGAGTAGTTGGCTTCAACAATTTTGACGGTCCCCAGTTTAGCCAAGTCTGCTTTCAGTGCTTTGAAGTTTTGGAAGTGTTGGTTGGTAATCGCTTCTACTAATACCAAATCTTTTTCCAAAGCGATGGTTTCCAATTCCTCAAGCTCCGCCAAGTTTAAGGTGAATGGCTTCTCACAAATCACGTTTTTATTGGCCAATAGTGCCTTTTTTGCAAATTCATAATGCAGATGGTTGGGCAAGGCCACGTAGATGGTATCGATATCGCTGGCTAGTATGTCTGCCACATCCGTAAACACCTGATTGATCCCGTGTTCGTCCGCTATTGCTTGGTTTTTAACCAATGATCTTTCAGATGACAAAAGGGCAACCAATTCTATAGCTGGGATATCGTGGACCATTGATAGGAAATCCACGACAATCTTACCAGCACCTAATATTCCTAATTTCATAATCATTTCCTTTCTTTAGTGGGTTAAAATTAATGTAAGTCGACTTGTCCGTCTTCTATAATTTGCATCACTAACAATGTTTCCTCGTCTTTAACGACTTTCTCTTTGCCGTTAACAATCGTTTCATAAATATCGCGGTAAACTTGACGATAGTCCCCAAGTTCAGAAACAACCGCTTCCTTGTGGTAGACACCATTGTCGTCAAGGTAGGTTAGAGTCCCGTAGTGTTCAGGCAAGTCTTGTCCAAAACCAGGTTGGTCAGGGGTATAGTTTAATTTTAAGTGGTCTTCTTGACGGTCTTTTGTTTGCTTGATGAAGACACCTCTTTTCCCGTAAATGGCAAAAGATGGTCTGGCTTCAAACCGCATTAATGATCCTGCAACAGCCACTTTTAAATTGCCGTAGTTTAAATCAAAGTCGAAGTAATCATTCAATTTACCGGCACCAAGAATTTGACGGGTGTCGAAGTGGACGTCGTCAGGCATACCAAAGTAAGAAATGGCTTGGTCAAGGGAATGAGAACCCAGGCCGTAAGTATAGGAATCGATTAAAGTGTAAGTTGAATTTTCTGAAAATTCAGGATTATAGCGGTCGTAGTGGATTTCTACATCGATCAAGTCGCCAAGAACACCTGATTCGATGACTTTTTGTGTTGTTAAGAAGTCAGAATCGTAGCGGCGGTTTTGGTAGCACTGGATGAAAAGTCCTTTTTCTTTGGCTAAGTCGAATAATTCTTGGGCTTGGTCGCGGGTTTCTGCAAATGGTTTTTCCACCAGAACATTCTTACCGGCTTCAAGGGTTTGTTTGGCTAAATCATAGTGGCTGGCGTTGGGTGTTGTAATAACAACCAGGTTGATAGCTTCATCTTTGTAGATATCATTTAGGTTACTCGTGTAATGGACGCCTTCAAGGGCCGGCCAAGCACTTTTCCCAGACCGTGAGTAAATCGTTCGAATGTTGGCAATTTCCGGTAGGCGGCTAGAAAAGGGTAGGTGGTAGCGGTTGGTGGATTTACCGTTTCCGATATAAGCAATATTTAACATGAACATAACCTCCATAAATGTATTTATCTTAAATATAGCGGTATTGATGGGAAAATGATAGCGATTTGGTTATTCTGGTAGTAACTGCCAAGAAGGGGTCAACTTAATGGGGTCTTTTGAACATTTTGACCAAAAAGACATCTTCCATACCAATTTTCAGGCAGATAGCGTACAATGCTAAGAGTAGGAAACCCTTTCAGGAAAAGGTGAGAAAATGAATTTAGTGCAAGCACTTAAAAATGATCAAGAATTTACCCCCAATGAAAAACGGATAGCGGCTTATATTTTGAGCAATCCTTTAGCGACCAGCCAGTTTAATTTAAGGGACTTGGCGACCAAAACTTATACCTCGCATTCAGCGATTGTCCGTTTCACCCAAAAGTTAGGTTTTGAAGGTTTCAGGGATTTTCGGGTGGCTTTAATTGCCTATGCCCAGCAGTATCGGTTCAAAGAAGGGGCAGTGGATGCCAATTTTCCCTTCGTACCGGAAGATTCGACTAGTGATATTGCCAACAAAATGGCTAGTTTG
>NZ_JBOEQF010000224.1:0-3437 GCF_050689315.1 Aerococcus sp. L_32 | reverse complement strand
TTAAATAAAGCATACTTATTTGATAAAACAACAGGTAATTCAATCTTAAACCGTCGTTACCACGAAGAATAAGGAGTGAACCTATGACAGGCATTATTGCCCACCGAGGCTATTCAAAGTTATTCCCTGAAAATACCATGCTCGCTTTTAAAGAAGCAGCTAAGTTTGACATCACAGGTATTGAGCTTGATGTACAATTAACGAGTGATGGTGAGGTTGTGATTTGTCACGATGAAACCATTAACCGGACGTCAAATGGCACAGGTTTTATTAAAGATATGACCTTAGCGGAATTAAAAACCTTCTGTTTTTATGGCAAATACCAAGGTCAATTTGAAGTAACTGAAGACATTCAAATCCCAACACTCGAAGAATTTTTCAAGTGGTTCCAACCCTTGGACATCATGGTCAATATTGAATTAAAAACCAATATTTTCCGTTATGATGGTCTTATTGAAAAAGTAAATGACCTAATCCAACAATATGACCTAATTGATCGAGTTGTCTTATCTTCTTTCCAACACCACACCATGAATGATGCCAAAAAGGTAAATCCGGCCTTAAAAACGGGTCTGTTAACTATGAGTGGCATGTTGAACCCAGGTGATTATACAGCAAGTCACGTGCATGAATTCTACCACCCGTTCTTTATGACTTTAGAGTCCGAAGATTTTGACAATCTTGCAGCCAACAATATCGGGATTAACACCTATACTGTAAACCAATCTGAAGATATGGAAAAACTAATTAATGCTAAAGTAACCAATATCATTACCGATGATGTGGCCTTAGGACTAGAAACTTTAAACGCATCAAAATAATTTACAAAGGAAAAGCCTATGGTCCCAATCGTGGATGCCATAGGCTTTTGTCGTATACTTTAGTGGTTATTATCCTAGTTGTAGATTTGCTGAAGCAAGTGCTTGGTCAATGACTGCCATAACCGCCTTAGAGTGGGCTAAGTTTGCTTTAACCCGGTCCATATCGTGAGTACGGATGATGTCTTCAAATTCAACAAATTCTTCATACATACGGTGGTTGTGAATTCGTTTGTCGGTTGTCTGTGAAGACTCTCCGCGCAAGGCCAAATCATAAGAAGCCAATGAATTGGTTGGGCCATCGATAATTAAGGCACCGTTTCGTCCTTGAATGGTTGATTTAATTGGGGCGTCGGTATCTTTTGACCCGATGCAGACCGCTTTAAAATTTTCAAAATCCATGATCAACATGCCAGATGTATCGATTCCCCGATCTACATTGGCATAATATGTCGCTGATTTTGGTGCGCCAAATAAGCCGACGAGTAAATGGACGTTATAAATATTGATGTCCATTAAGGCACCACCAGCTTTTTTGGGATCAAAGGCTGGTAAAATTTCACCGTCCATAAAAGCATCATACCGGCTTGAGTATTGTGAGTAGTTGGCTTCAACAATTTTGACGGTCCCCAGTTTAGTCAAGTCTGCTTTCAGTGCTTTGAAGTTTTGGAAGTGTTGGTTGGTAATTGCTTCTACTAATACCAAATCTTTTTCCAAAGCGATGGTTTCCAATTCCTCAAGCTCCACCAAGTTTAAGGTGAATGGCTTCTCACATATCACGTTTTTATTTGCCAATAGTGCCTTTTTTGCAAATTCATAATGCAGATGGTTGGGCAAGGCCACGTAGACGGTATCGATATCGCTGGCTAGTAAGTCTGCCACGTCCGTAAACACCTGATTGATTCCGTGTTCGTCCGCCATTGCTTGGTTTTTAACCAATGATCTTTCAGATGACAAAAGGGCAACCAATTCTATAGCTGGGATATCGTGGACCATTGATAGGAAATCCACGACAATCTTACCAGCACCCAAAATTCCTAATTTCATAATCATTTCCTTTCTTTAGTGGGTCAAAATTAATGTAAGTCGACTTGACCGTCTTCCATAATTTGCATGACTAACAAGGTTTCTTCATCTTTCACGACTTTCTCTTTGCCGTTAACAATTGTTTCATAAATATCGCGGTAAACTTGACGGTAGTCGCCAACTTCAGAAACAACCGCTTCCTTGTGGTAGATGCCATTGTCGTCAAGGTAGGTTAAAGTACCGTAGTGTTCAGGTAAGTCTTGTCCAAAACCAGGTTCATCAGGCGTGTAGTTTAATTTTAAGTGGTCTTCTTGACGGTCTTTTGTTTGCTTGATGAAGACACCTCTTTTGCCGTAAATGGCAAAAGATGGTCTGGCTTCAAACCGCATCAATGAACCGGCTACTGCCACTTTTAAATTGCCGTAGTTTAAATCAAAGTCAAAGTAGTCATTTAATTTGCCGGCACCAAGAATTTGACGGGTGTCGAAGTGGACGTCGTCAGGTATACCAAAGTAAGAAATGGCTTGGTCAAGGGAATGAGAACCAAGGCCGTAAGTATAGGAATCGATTAAACTATAAGTTGAATTTTCTGAAAATTCAGGATTATAACGGTCGTAGTGAATTTCGACATCGATCAGATCACCAAGGACGCCTGATTCGATGACTTTTTGCGTAGTTAGGAAGTCAGAATCGTAGCGACGATTTTGGTAGCACTGGATGAATAGGCCCTTTTCTTTGGCTAAGTCGAATAATTCTTGGGCTTGATCACGGGTTTCCGCAAATGGTTTTTCCACCAGGACATTCTTGCCAGCTTCAAGGGTTTGTTTGGCTAAATCATAGTGGCTGGCGCTAGGTGTGGTGATGACAACTAGGTTGATAGCTTCATCTTTGTAGATGTCATCTAGGTTACTCGTGTATTGGACGTCTTCAAGGGCTGGCCAAGCACTTTTCCCAGACCGCGAGTAAATTGTTTGAATGTTGACAATTTCCGGTAGGCGGCTAGAAAAGGGTAGGTGGTAGCGGTTGGTGGATTTACCGTTTCCAATATAAGCAATATTTAACATGAATATAACCTCCATAAATGTATTTATCTTAAATATAGCGGTATTGATGGGAAAATGATAGCGATTTGGTTATTCTGGTAGTAACTGCCAAGAAGGGGTCAATTTAAAGGAAGCTTTTGAACATTTTGACCAAAAAGACATCTTCCATACCAATTTTCAGGCAGATAGCGTACAATGTTATGAGTATAAAACCCTTTCAGGAAAAGGTGAGAAAATGCATTTAGTGCAAGCACTTAAAAATAATCAACAATTTACCCCCAATGAAAAGCGGATAGCGGCTTATATTTTGAGCAACCCTTTAGCGACCAGCCAGTTTAATTTGACGGATTTAGCAACCAAAACCTATACTTCGCATTCAGCGATTGTCCGTTTTACCCAAAAGTTAGGTTATGAAGGTTTCAGGGATTTTAGGGTGGCTTTAATAGCCTATGCTCAGCAGGACCGGTTCAAGGAAGAGGCTGTGGATGCCAATTTTCCCTTCGTACCGGAAGATTCGACTAGTGATATTGCCAACAAAATGGCTAGTTTA
>NZ_JBOEQF010000223.1:0-3438 GCF_050689315.1 Aerococcus sp. L_32 | reverse complement strand
TGCTTTAGGGAGGCGCACACTATGCAAAAAATATTAGCCATCGCAAACCGTGTAAAGGATTGGCAAATTGACGATATCAAAGCCTTAGCAAATGATTACCAGATAAAAATGGCGGATGAGTTGACCGACACAGACTTCCCCAATATTGAAATTCAATATGGCTGGGATGCTGATTTAGCTGAAAAATATGCAGCAAATGGTTATGATAGCCTTCGCTGGATCCAAGTCCAATTCGCTGGCATCAATCAATTACCTAAAGAAATCGTTGCTGATGAAAAGATTCAAATCACAAACATGAGTGGGATTCATGCGACACCGATTGCAGAGACAGTTTTTGGTTACATCTTGAACTACTACCGGAGTTTACATATTTATAAGGCGCGTGAAGAAAAACAACATTGGGCATATGCCCAACACATGTCTTTGCCTGAAAAGAAAATGGTCGTGTTTGGTGCCGGTAATGTAGGGAAAGAAATCGCTCGTATCGGACAAGCATTCGGTTTAGAAACAGTCGGAGTGAATACATCAGGGCGTGAAGTAGACCACTTTAATCAAACGGTTAAAACAGCGGACGGCTTTGAACAAGTGACCGATGCCAATATCATCGTCAACGTCCTACCAGAAACAGACGCCACACAAAACGTGTTTGATGCTACATATTTCGGTCGTCAAGAAAAAAGCCCCTTATTTATTAATGTGGGTCGTGGTTCTGCCATTGTAGACGGGGACCTAATCGAAGCTATTGATCAAGGTGACATTGCCTATGCAGCCCTTGATGTCTTTAGAGAAGAGCCACTGCCGGCAGAACATCCTTTCTGGGCCCATGAAAAAATTGATGTAACACCGCATATGACTGGTCAAGTAGAACACTTTGCCATCGAAACATATAAAATATTCCAAGCTAACTTAAAAGCTTACGTAGAAAACGGTGATTTAGCCGTCAATGTCGTTTCTAAAGAAAAAGGCTATTAAGAAAATTTGATTCAAATAGACAATAAAAGCATTTGCTTTCCTAAATTTCGAAATAGCAAATGCTTTTTTGATTTTATTTTGCCTTTATTTAGCGTTTAGCGTAACTGGAGGTAGACCTTCAAATTGGCCAACATAAACGCCTGGTTTAATAACTTTTGGCATATTAACGGCACCTGAAGCCACAAACATTCCTGGTTCAATAGCTTTGCCTGTTTCAGCTAATTTTTGTGCCAACCATTGGACTGAATAAGCTGGGTGGCCCATCACCTCTTTTGAAGAACCTTGGGTATATAGTTGACCATCTACTGTTACTGTCCCCATCACATCATCAATTTCTTGATAAGTCCGTTTGACATATTCACCGGCCACTACACCTGCATTGGCTGCCCCATCGGCAATCAATTCAAATTTTGAAATGTTTCCGTACCAGTTGTCATACCGGCAATCAGGAATTTCATAGCCTGTCGCCACCTTGCATTTAGACATAATGGTTTCTACTGAGTCGTCAGGCGAAATGGTTTCTTCAGCCTTGAATATGACTTCAAATTCTAACAAAGGACCCATAAATTTGCTCAGGTCCATATCCGAATCCCAAACACCTTTGTCTGTCATGACGCCGTATAATGGCGTTGTGGTCTTAAAAAATGACTGCTGAATTTTTGCCGACAAGGAAATTTTATAACCTGCAACCTTTTCACCAGCCGCTTTTCTTAAATCTAAAACAGCTTGTTGCACTCGGTAGCCGTCTTCTTCGTTGACAATGCCAAATTTTCCGTATGGTACAGGTACTTTTTCATTGTCTGCTTGATATAGTGTCTTACTAGCGTGAATAATTTCTTGATCCATCATAAGCTTTTTTCTCCTTAGAATTACATAGCGTCTGATGCGCCACCGTCAATATTTACAGCTGCACCACTCACATATGAGGCGGCATCTGAAGCAAGGAAGCTAATCACTTTAGCAGCTTCTGTTGTTTCACCAACACGGCCCATTGGCGTATGCGTATCTTTGGCCTTTTGCTTTGAAAACTCTTCCCAAGTTGGATTTTCTGGGTCATTTTGCCACATCTTCTCAACCTGTTCACTGCGGATATAACCAATACATACCGCATTTGCACGAATATTGTATTCACCGTATTCCTTACTCAATTCCTTGATGACAGCTAAACCAGCTGAACGGGCTGGTGAAGTTGGTACAGACTTAGGACCTGGCGTCTTACCAGAATTTGAAACCACGCTAATAATTGAACCTGAAGCTTGTTTACGCATATAGGGCAATACCTCACGGGTAAAGTTTGCTACACCAATGATTTTGATTTCCAAGTCAAACCGCCATGCATCATTGTCTACTTCTTCAAAAGAGCCCGCTCTATGTCCACCCGCATTGTTCACTAAGATATCAATAGTTCCGTATTTGGCCGCTGTGTCCGCGATGGCCTTTTGGACAGCAGGTAAATCTGTGACGTCAGCTACTGCGTAATCCACTTGAACCCCTGTCGCTTCTTTAATGGCTGTTTGTGCCTCAATTAACCGGTCCTTATGACGAGCAGTAATCACAACTTGCGCGCCTTCCTCAGCCAATGTTTTCGCTGTTTCAAATCCGATACCTCTACTTGCCCCCGTAATGACTGCTACTTTACCTTTTAGTCCTAAATCCATCAAAATCGCCCCTTCATCTTTTAAGTTTTTATTGAATTGAAAAAAGGCTCCACTTAATTTCCAGACTCGTATTATCCTTCACTACTTTTGCCATCACCTAATAAAAAACGACGACCGTTAACAGGCCGCCGTTTTATTAGCTAGAGCCCGCTTCACGTGGAAAAGGACTCTCCTAGAGAAGAATCCTACTTAGCTAATAATAATAAATCTTGTTTTAGATTAAATGGAGACGCAACAAATACGCCAGCATGCATGATATATTTGGAAGATATTCTAAATTGGCGCATTGTTGTCACTCCTTTCATATTGCTAACTACAATTTATCAAAAATAAGATGTAAGTGCAAGGTGATTTTAATTTATTTTTAATTATTTTCTCATTTAAATTACGGGAGGCAATATTTTGGCCAACAAAAAAGGAAGTCCGAAGACTTCCCTCTCAGATCTAGATTCATTAACCCAAATATTTTTTTGCTACTGTTTGGATTGCATTACCATCTGCTTGACCTTTAAATTTGGCCACAGCAGTTTGCATGACTTTACCAAAGTCCTTCATAGATGTAGCGCCAACTTCGTCAATGACTTGTTTGACACCTTCGTCTAATTCAGCCTCTGATAATTGTGCAGGCAAGTATTCTCCGATAATCGCGATTTCAGCAACTGCGTTATCTGCTAGTTCTACATGGTCTGCTTGACGGAATTCTGCTTCCGACTCTTTTCGTTGCTTCAACTCGCGAGCCAAAAGTTCAATTTCTTCATCTTCAGACAATGCACTTCCCTTGTTAATTTCAGCATTTTGAACTGCTGCC
>NZ_JBOEQF010000222.1:0-3439 GCF_050689315.1 Aerococcus sp. L_32 | reverse complement strand
AGCAGCAGTTCAAAATGCTGAAATTAACAAGGGAAGTGCATTGTCTGAAGATGAAGAAATTGAACTTTTGGCTCGCGAGTTGAAGCAACGAAAAGAGTCGGAAGCAGAGTTCCGTCAAGCAGACCATGTAGAATTAGCAGATAACGCAGTTGCTGAAATTGCGATTATCGAAGAATACTTGCCTGCACAATTATCAGAAGCTGAATTAGACGAGGGTGTCAAACAAGTCATTGACGAAGTTGGCGCTACATCTATGAAGGATTTTGGTAAAGTCATGCAAACTGCTGTGGCCAAATTTAAAGGTCAAGCGGATGGTAATGCAATCCAAACAGTAGCAAAAAAATATTTAGGTTAATAATCTAGATCTGAGAGGGAAGTCTTCGGACTTCCTTTTTTTGTTGGATAAAAAATCGTTTCTCACACTTTAAATGAGAAAATAATTAAAAATAAATTAAAAACAACTTGCAATCACATCTTGTTTTTGATAAATTGTAGTTAGCAATTTGAAAGGAGTGACAACAATGCGCCAATTTAGAATATCTTCCAAATATATCATGCATGCTGGCGTATTTGTTGCGTCTCCATCTAATTCAAAACAAGATTTATTATTATTAGCTAAGTAGGATTCTTCTCTAGGAGAGTCCTTTTCCACGTGAAGCGGGCTCTAGCTAATGAAACGGCGGCCTGTTGACGGCCGTCGTTTTTTTTATTAGCTGAGGGCAAAGTCGTGAAGAATAGTAAAAGTCTGGAAGTTGAGTGGAGCCTTTTTTCAAATCAATAAGATCTTAAAAGATAAAGGAGCGATTTTGATGGATTTAGGATTAAAAGGTAAAGTAGCAGTCATTACAGGGGCAAGTAGAGGTATTGGATTTGAAACAGCGAAAACACTTGCTGAGGAGGGTGCACAAGTTGTGATTACAGCCCGCCACGAAGACCGATTAATTGAGGCACAAACAGCTATTAAAGAAGCGACAGGGGTTGAAGTGGATTACGCAGTAGCTGATGTCACAGATTTACCCGCTGTCCAAAAGGCGATTGCGGATACGGCATCCAAATACGGGACTATCGATATCTTAGTCAATAATGCGGGTGGCCACAGAGCGGGCTCATTTGAACAAGTAGATAATGACACATGGCGATTCGACCTGGAAATTAAAATTATTGGTGTGGCCAATTTTACCCGTGAAGTATTGCCTTATATGCGTAAACAAGCTTCAGGTTCGATTATTAGCGTGGTTTCAAATTCTGGTAAGACGCCAGGACCAAAGTCTGTACCAACTTCACCAGCTCGTTCAGCTGGTTTAGCTGTCATCAAGGAATTGAGTAAGGAATACGGTGAATACAATATTCGTGCAAATGCGGTATGTATTGGTTATATCCGCAGTGAACAGGTTGAAAAGATGTGGCAAAATGACCCAGATAATCCAACTTGGGACGAGTTTTCAAAACAAAAAGCCAAAGATACACATACGCCAATGGGCCGGGTTGGTGAAACAACAGAAGCTGCTAAAGTGATTAGCTTCCTTGCTTCAGATGCCGCCTCATATGTGAGTGGTGCAGCTGTCAATATTGATGGTGGCGCATCAGACGCTATGTAATTATAAGGAGAAAAAAGCTTATGATGGATCAAGAAATTATTCACGCTAGTAAGACACTATATCAAGCAGATAATGAAAAAGTGCCGGTACAATACGGGAAATTTGGAATTGTCAATGAAGAAGACGGCTACCGAGTGCAACAAGCTGTGTTAGATTTAAGAAAAGAGGCTGGTGAAAAAGTTGCAGGTTATAAAATTTCCTTGTCAGCAAAAATTCAGCAATCATTTTTTAAGACCACAACGCCTTTATACGGCGTCATGACGGACAAAGGCGTCTGGGGTTCGGATATGGACCTGAGCAAATTTATGGGTCCTTTGTTAGAATTTGAAATCATATTCAAGGCTGAAGAAAGGATTTCGTCTGACGATTCAGTGGAAACCATTATGTCTAAATGCAAGGTGGCGACAGGATATGAAATCCCTGATTGCCGGTATGACGATTGGTACGGGAACATTTCAAAATTTGAATTGATTGCCGATGGGGCAGCCAATGCAGGTGTAGTAGCTGGTGAATACGTCAAACGGACTTATCAAGAAATTGATGACGTGATGGGGACAGTAACAGTAGATGGTCAACCATACACCCAAGGTTCTTCAAAAGAGGTGATGGGTCACCCAGCTTATTCAGTCCAATGGTTGGCACAGAAATTGGCTGAAACAGGCAAAGCTATTGAGCCGGGCATGTTTGTGGCTTCAGGTGCCGTTAATATGCCGAAAGTTATTAAACCAGGCGTTTATGTTGGCCAATTTGAAGGTCTACCTCCAGTTACGCTAAACGCTAAATAAAGGCAAAATAAAATCAAAAAAGCATTTGCTATTCCGAGATTTAGGAAAGCAAATGCTTTTATTGTCTATTTGACTTATTGTGATTTAATAGCCTTTTTCTTTTGAAACGACATTGACTGATAAATCGCCATCTTTTGTGTAAGCTGTTAAGTTAGCTTGGAATATCTTGTAAGTTTCAATTGCAAAGTGTTCTACTTGACCAGTCATATGTGGCGTCACATCAATCTTGTCATGGGCCCAGAAAGGATGGTCTGCTGGCAACGGTTCTTCTCTAAAGACATCAAGGGATGCATAGGCAATGTCACCTTGATCAATAGCTTCAATTAAGTCCTGGTCTACAATGGCTGACCCACGTCCTACATTAATAAATAAGGGTTGTTTTTCTTGACGACCGAAATATGTAGCATCAAAGACGTTTTGTGTGGCGTCTTTTTCTGGTAGGACGTTGACGATGATATTGGCATCAGTCACTTGTTGAAAGCCCTCCGCTGTTTTCACTGTTTGATTAAAGTAGTCTACATCGCTGCCTGACGTATTTACACCAACAGTTTTTAAACCGAATGCTTGGCCGATACGGGCGATTTCTTTCCCTACATTACCGGCACCAAACACGACCATTTTCTTTTCAGGCAAAGACATGTGTTGGGCATATTCCCAATGTTGTTTTTCTTCACGCGCCTTATAAATATGTAAACTCCGGTAGTAGTTCAAGATGTAACCAAAAACGGTCTCTGCGATTGGTATCGCATGAATCCCACTCATGTTGGTGATTTGAATATTTTCATCAGCGACGATTTCTTTAGGTAATTGATTGATGCCAGCGAATTGGACTTGGATCCATCGAAGGCTGTTATAACCATTTGCTGCATATTTTTCAGCTAAATCAGCATCCCAGCCATATTGAATTTCAATATTGGGGAAGTCTGCGTCGGTCAACTCGTCCGCCATTTTCACCTGATAATCACTTGCTAAGTCTTTGATATCATCGATTTGCCAATCCTTTACAAGGTTTGCAATGGCTAATATTTTTTGCATAGTGTGTGCCTCCCTAAAACG
>NZ_JBOEQF010000221.1:0-3485 GCF_050689315.1 Aerococcus sp. L_32 | reverse complement strand
GATCGCAGCGGAAGAACAAGCATCATTAGATGCAGAAGCTGAATCAATTGCAGCAGAAGAACAAGCATCAATCGATGCTGAAAATGCTTCTATTGCCGAATCAGAATCAATCGCCGAATCAGAATCAATCGCAGCGGAAGAATCGGCGGCAGCTGAAGCAGCATATATTTCAGAATCAATTGCAGCAGAAGAAGCGGCGGCTGAAGAAGATTACTACTACTCTGAACCAGAACCTGATTACGGTTTGTCTGAGTCGAGTGAATCATCAAGTGAATCATCAAGTGAAGCAACTGATACATCTCAAGAGAGTGTTATTGAAGAAGAATCTACTTCAGATGAAACATCTGTTTCAGAATAATCAATTCAGCATGATTTAAAGTAATACAACAAGATAAAACACCTTAAAAGGGCACCCACATTCACTGATATAACCAAAAAATGGTGATATTGTACTGAATGGACGGGAATTCACCTTCTAGGGTGTTTTTTTGTAGTCTTTTAGTAGAAAAGTCGATAAAATAAAGATGATAAACTTAATGTAAATCAGACATTTTTCGAGCTGAAGAAAAGAGGCAATTATGGCAAAAGATATTGCAACTATCCAAGAGATTTTTGATTTAATTGAAACGGCAGATCCTGAATTAATTAGTCTGCGCATGCGCGAAACCATGGAGTCGGATGCTTTTGATAAGGCTTATTACTATGACGGATTTCTCGGCTACTCTTACTCAAAAACCAGTACGCTCTTACGTATTTGGACCCCAACAGCGATTGATGTTGAATTACTCTTATACAAATCTGACACGTCTGACGAATATGAAGCTGTCCAGATGGAAGAAGAACTAGAAACTGGTACCTACGCCGTTCGGTTAGAAGGTGATTACAAAAATGTTCCTTATATGTACCGGATTTTCTTCCCTAATTCAACCGTTGAAATCACCCAAGACCCGTACTCGCAAGCCGTTACCGTTAATGGCGCCCGGTCTGTCATTGTCGATTTAGATGAAGGTTACCCGGATGACTGGGAAAATGACAAACGCCCATCGTTTGCTAATGCACGTGATGCCATCATCTATGAAGCAAGTGTCCGGGACCTCACCTCCAATATCAATTCGGGTGTACCCAAGGAAAAACGCGGTAAATTTGCTGGCCTTGCGCTAAGTGGCACTAAAACAGCCAACGAATTTGCCACCGGGTTAGATTATATTGCTGATCTAGGGATTACCCACTTGCAGTTAATGCCAATGGCTGATTTTGTAACGGTAGATGAATTGTCTGATCGACCAGATAATTACAACTGGGGCTATGACCCCATGCATTACAATGTGCCAGAAGGTTCCTACTCAATGTCGCCTAGAGATCCAGTGGCCCGATTGAAAGAAATGCGGGAAATGGTCCAAGCCTTGCATGCCAAAGGACTTCGCGTCGTGATGGACGTTGTCTACAACCATGTCTATGAACATGAACGTCATCCGCTTGGTTTAACTGTTCCTTACTACTATTTCCGCTACAACAAAAATGGCGACTTATCGAATGGGTCAGGTGTAGGAAATGAGACGGATTCAACTCGTTTGATGTTCCGCCGTTACATGATTGAATCCATTACATACTGGGCTGAAGAATTCCATATTGATGGTTTCCGCTTCGATTTAATGGGCCTTCATGACATTGAAACTTTAAATTTAATCCGCGAAGCCCTAGATAAGATTGATCCATCCATTTTAATGTACGGTGAAGGGTGGGACCTGGAGACCCTTTTATCTTCTGACAAAAAGGCTATCCTTCGTAATGCTTATAAAACCCCTCGTATTTCTTACTTTAATGACCAACTCCGCGATCAAGTACGTGGATCGGACTACGGGGACGCAACGGATCCAGGTTTTATCACGGGTAAATTTATGACAGAACAAGCCGTCCTTGCATCATTCTTAGGTGGGGGTAACTTGTCAAAACGTGATGCCAACGTGACCCAAGCCCAACAACTAATCCAATATATTGAAGTGCATGATAACTATACTTTACGGGATAAAATTGCCTTGTCTCACGGCGAAGAACCAGTCAGACTGCGTAAAAGACGACAACTATTAGGGAATTCGATTATCGCCTTGTCAGCCGGTATTCCGTTCTTCCATTCTGGTCAAGAATTCTTCCGGACCAAGCATGGGGTAAGAGATTCCTATAACTCAGGTGACGAAATCAACTGCATGGACTGGGATTTAATGGCTTCAAATTATGATGCAGTTAACTACTTTAAGGGGTTATTGGCATTGCGGAAGAAATACCCATTCTTTACAGAGAAAAACCAGCAAACATTTTTTGAAAATGTAACCGTGATTAAGTCAGACTACCAAATCATAGGCGTGCATTACCACGGCCTAGGTCATGAATTAGTAGTGATTTTTAACGGCCAATTGAATGATGTAAAAGTATGGATACCAGAAGGTGGCTGGCGACCAATTGCCCGCGATAACAAAATGGTTGGCGATGACTTTGCGGATTTAATCAAAGGTAATGCGGATGTTAAGGTACCAGTTCTTTCTACCTTGATTTTAGAAAGAGTGGAATAATAGTTAATGATAGAAAAGCTCCAGTCTTGCCTTTAGAATGTGTCCTTTTCTAACATAGCTACTAATCATATAAAGGTGAACGCTATTTAAGAGATAAAGTAAGCTATACGCTTGTCTAAAATCAGTAGAATGAGGCTACTAGTTATCGTGGTGCATTTCATGATAAAAGCACCTATGATTCGATACATGACCTTAATTATCGCGAGCCTTTCTACAGTATTTCGGATTTGCATAATTAATAGTAGTTTCGAACTCAATAATCACTTATTTCACTAGTGTGCCAACTTGCTACAATTGGTAGCTATGTTGAAGCGGACTTAATAAATTAACTGCACATTCAAAAAAAGGAGAGGTCGAGACAACAGTCTCAACCCCTCCTTTTAAAATGGCCCATATTTTGTTTTGATGACATGTGAGTTATTCGATGCCTTCTAGTGAGTCTGCTTGGTATTCGTCTTCGTCATGGTGGATTCTATATGAACGAATCAGGGTGTTTAGTTTAATTAATGACTCTTCGTAAGATACCAATTGGCCGGTGATTAACATTAAGGCGTTTGATCGCTCGAATTCTTCTTGGGTGGCGGTTTGTTTAATGGCTGCGTATTCGAAGATAGAGTCCATTAAGTCTTGCCGGTACCCTTGGGTTGGTTGGAAGAAGTTCACTTCTAATGGTGAGATTCGACCGTCAAATTTCAAGAAGATTTGTTCGTGAGCTGAACATAGAGTTTCAATCCGTTCGCGGATTTGGATTCGTAGTTCTTCTGGTAATTGGAACATGACATTGGTATGGGTATGTAAGACGGATAGCAAGGCCAGCGCTTGTTCTAGTGAAACGATTAAAGCCCGGAAAACAACGAGTTTTCGTTTTAACATGGGTAGTTTTCGTTTAGACCATACATTCTCATCTTTTAGGAGTGT
>NZ_JBOEQF010000220.1:0-3505 GCF_050689315.1 Aerococcus sp. L_32 | reverse complement strand
CTTGGAATCAAAATAGATGGCGTCCCTAAGGCTGTTAATTCAGTCATAGTTGTTGCGCCTGAACGACACACGACTAGGTCAATGGTATTGAACAAGGCGGGCATATTATCGATATAGGACACAATTTGTACATTATCCCACTCATTAAAGTCAGCGAATGCTTCTTTAAATTCTTCGTAGTAAGTATCCCCTGAAGCGATCAATACTTGATAATCTTTTTCGATAAATGATGGAATAGCTTCTTTAACAGTTTCGTTGATTCGTAAAGCGCCACGACTACCACCGAAAATCAATACTGTTGGCTTGCCGTTTTCTAGACCATAAGCAGTTAAATCTGCCTTGTCTGTAATAGACGCTACCTCTTGGGCACGCGGATTACCTGTGAAAACTACTTTGTTCGCGTATCGTTTAAAATCTTTCGCTACATCCTCAAAGCAAATAGCTATTTTTGCCATAAAAGGCGCTAAAAACTTATTGGTCATGCCGGCAACGGAATTTTGTTCGTGGATAATACTTGGCACACCTGTACGTGCAGCTGCATATAAAACCGGTGCACAGACATAACCACCTGTACCAATCGCTACATCCGGGTTAAAATCGCGGACGATTTGCTTTGCCTTACGGACACTATCAAACATGTAATAAACTGTCCTAGCATTATCTAAAGACAATGACCGTTTGATCCCTTGAATTTGGATAGTTTTGAAATTGACCCCTTCATTAGGCACAATTTTTGATTCCAATCCACCTTCAGTCCCCACATACAGAAATTCTGCATCCGGATATTGCGCTAAAATTTGTTTTCTTAGGGCTAAGGCTGGGTAGATATGCCCCCCAGTCCCACCACCGGAAAGTAAAATTCGCATAATAAACTCCTTTTTCTCGCTAATTAATTTATTTACCTAAGTCTTCAATCGCTTTGATATAACGGTCACCACGGACTTCAAAGTTTGGATATTGGTCCCAAGAAGCTGAAGCTGGTGACAATAGAATGGTGTCACCAGGTGCTGACATGTCAAAGGCTGCTTTAACAGCTTCTTCGATCCATTCTACTTTTTCAATTTCTGTTAAACCTTGACTTTGTCCTAGGTCAGCAAATTTATCTGCTGCTTGTCCGAATACAACCATACCTTTCACACGGTCCATATGATCTGCTAATTCAGTCACTTCATTCCCTCGGTCTAAACCGCCCGCTAACCAAATGACATTGTCATGTTTTTGACTGAATGAATCAAGGGCTGTAATGGAGGCATCGTTATTTGTCGCTTTTGAATCATTGTAGAAACGACGACCGTCGATTTCAGCAACAAACTGTAGGCGGTGTTTCACGCCGTGGAAGGCAGATACGCCGTTTTTGATTTCTTCGTTTGAAATTCTTAGTAATTTACCAATAGCAACGGCCACTAGCATATTTTCTAAGTTGTGGTGTCCTGGTAGGAAGAAATCTTTTCTATTGAAGACAATTTCATCATGCCACATAAAGTTTTGGCTATCTTGGTCAAACCAAGCACCGTCAGGTTGAATAGTGGTCGCTGAAAAAGGCACAACTGTTGCTTTTGTCGCTCGGTCGCCAAATACGTCCATTTGGTCGGCATTTAAAATCAAGAAGTCATCTACAGTTTGGTTGGCAGTGATTTGCCATTTTGCAGAAATATAACCGTCCATTGAACCATGATAGTCTAAATGGGCAGCGTAAATATTGGTAATGGCTGCAATATGTGGTTTAAATGCATCTGTCCCCATTAATTGGAAGGAAGATAATTCTAAAATCAACCGGTCATCTGCTTCAGCTTTTGAAGCGATGTCTAATGAAGGAATCCCAATGTTCCCCCCAATATAGCTTTCACCTGCAAGTGAATCTGCTTTCCCTAACATTTCGCCAACTAGGCTAGTAGTTGTTGTTTTACCGTTAGAACCAGTGATACCAATGATTGTGGCATCGGTCATCTTATCTGCAAGTTCGATGTCGGTATAGACGGGTAGGGCAATTTCTTGCGCGCGAACGACCATTGGGTTGCTATAAGGAATACCTGGGTTTTTAACCATAAAGGCGAAGTCTTCGTCTAATAGTGATACGGGATGACCGCCAGCAACAACACGGGCATTATTTTCCTCGATAAGAGATTGGGCATCTTTATTTTCTTCAAGGGGTTTAAAGTCGTTGACAGTAACAATTGCCCCCAGTGCTTGTAGATGTTGCACGACTGAAACACCAGTCTTTGCAAGTCCGAGTACTAATATTTTTTTATTGCGAACTGATTCGCGCCATTGTGATGCTTCCATAATGATTTCCCCTTTAGTAAAAATTTAAATTAAAAGAATAATAAGCCGATGATGGCTGTGACTAAACCGACTGCCCAAAAGATAATATCTACCTTCCACTCGCTCCAACCAATCATTTCAAAGTGATGGTGGATTGGTGACATTTTGAAGACACGTTTACCGGTCAATTTGAATGAAGTGACTTGTATGATAACTGAAGCTGTTTCAACTACGTATACGAATCCAATCAATAGTAATGACCAAGGGTTGCTTAACATTACTGAAATAACAGCTAATAAAGCACCTAGAGCTAGTGACCCGGCATCTCCCATGAAGATACGAGCTGGTTTGCGGTTAAAAAATAGGAACCCTAATAATCCGGCAACGATAGCGATACAGAAGGCCCCAATTCCGCGTTCACCCATTCTAAATGCAATCAGTGCATAAGTTGAGAATGAGATGACACCAAGACCTGATGATAGGCCGTCAAGTCCGTCCGTTAAATTGAAGGCATTTGAAAATCCTGTGATCCATAGTAATAAGAAGACGAAGACGAATAAGACGTTTGTAATGCCTGTTGTAAATGGAAATGGAATCGACACATGGAAGGTAATCACACGCATTAATAATACGATTAGCGCTGAACCCACAATTTGTAAAATCAATTTTTGCAGTGAAGTTAAACCTTCATTTTGTTTCTTAAAAATCTTTAAGAAGTCATCGGCAAATCCGATACCACCAAAGAAAATCATTGTCCCAACTAACAACCAAACTTCACTGTGCCATTGCCCAGTAAGAATAGACCAGATCAATAAGCCGACTAGGGCTGCGGATAGGAAAACGACCCCACCCATTGCTGGGGTACCAGATTTGGCTTTATGCCAAGCTGGTCCCTCATCTCTTGTAACTTGTCCGAATTGTTTTTCACGCATAAATTGAATGAAAAACGGCATACCGACTAGCGTTAACACTAGTGTCGTGATAAATAGTAATACCATAATTTTCCCTTTCTCTTCCCTTATATTTATAGGTTAATGTAGATTTATGTTCCTTGTTTTTAAGTGTTTATGACTCAGCTAATTGTAACACAATCGTCTTATCGTTATTGACTTGTTCACCTACTGCGATCGACTGCCCAACAACGACGCCTTCACCCTCAAGTTCTACTTCAATACCAAGTAATGAAGTTAACGCTTGACTAGCTGACGCGTTCAATCCGGTAAAGTCTGGCATGGTTGGATTT
>NZ_JBOEQF010000219.1:0-3519 GCF_050689315.1 Aerococcus sp. L_32 | reverse complement strand
TTGTAAATGAAATCATCAAGAGATAGAATGTATCCATAGATAAATTTCATCCACGAATGGAGGGTATTCAATGAAGATGAAAAGTGGGGTTGAACAAGCCCTTTGTATAATGATTATGCTGGCAACCCAGGCCGATCACCGTCCCATAAAAAGCACAATTTTAAGTCGGCGTCTTGAGGTGTCTGATTCATACCTGAAAAAAATCATGCGTACTTTGGTGGTTTCAGGTTTGGTGCATTCTATAGCTGGTAAGGATGGCGGTTTTGTATTAAAGAAATCACCTAAAGATATGACGATGTTACATATTTATGAAGCGATTGAGGGCAAAGAAAGTTTTGTTCGACCAACAAATTTAGCAGAAAAAGTATTTTTACATGCTGATAAAATTAAGAATAAAAAACGCGAAGTATTAGATGTATTTTCTGATGCTGAGCAATTATTTAAACAACGATTACAAAAATATACACTTGAATCATTATTAATAGCAGGCACTAATGAAGTGAATGTTATAGATTGGGAATCAATTGTTACTTCTAACGAAAAAGAATAAGAATGGACGTGTGCTGCTTTGATTAAGCAAGAATGGCAATCAATATTTACAAAGAAAAAAATGATCATTATTTTACTAGGGATAGCTTTTATTCCTTCGTTATACACAGTAATTTTTTTGAGTTCTATGTGGGATCCATATGGAAAACTTGCGAATTTACCAGTAGCCGTTGTGAATGAAGACAAGGCAGTTCAATATAATGATGAAAACTTAGCAATAGGGGATAATTTAGTGGATGAGTTGGAAAATTCAGATGAAATGGATTTTGAATTTGTGTCAAAATCAGATGCTGAGGCTGGATTAAAAGATGGTGATTACTATATGGTCATCACCATTCCCAAAAATTTCTCAGAAAACGCCACGAGCTTACTTGAAGATGAACCCAAACAAATGACCTTAAATTATGAAACCAGCGCGGGACATTCTTATATTGCCTCCAAGCTAACCTCTTCTGCAGCTAATACGATTAAGGATTCGGTATCTAGCGAAGTGACTAAAATATACGCGGAAACAATTTTTGCACAATTACAAACTGTGGCAGATAAAATGCAAGATGCTGCGGATGGTGGTAGTCAAATTAAAGACGGTGTAGAAGAAGCTGCAGATGGAAATGCTACAATAACAGAAAATTTAAACACTTTAGCATCATCAAGTCTAATTTTTGCTGATGGGGCAGATAGCTTAGATGTTGGTTTAAACACATATATTGATGGTGTCAGTCAAGTAAACGAAGGTGCTACGGCTTTAAACGAAGGTACCAGTCAATTAACAGATAGTATGCCTGCCTTGACATCGGGCGTAAGTCAATTGACTAGCGGTGCAGGCGATTTAGCTGATGGTAGTGCTACTCTAAGTGCTGGGTTAACTACTTTGTCTGATAATACAGTGACATTAGCAGATGGCGCTAATAGTTTGAACGATGGCATGGTGCAATTAGCTGAAGGGAGTCAGGCTTTAACAGATGGCTTATCACAATTAAATGCGAGTCTAACAAGCGAAGAACAGGCTGCGAAAATAACAGCTTTACAAACCGGATTAGATCAAATGAAATCAGGTTTAGATAATTTAGATAGTAGTTTACAGAATTCAAGTTTAGCTGGAGACTTATCAGATGTTACTGGCCAATTAGAGACATTATCGACTGCAATGGCAGATGTGCAAACACAATTGACCAGTATTGTAGCAGTTAGTGACCCAACTAGTAATACAGAAGCTGTTTTAACAGCAATTGAAGCAAGCGGGGCTGCATTAACGCCTGAACAAGAGGCTGCAGTTAGTACGGCTGTTGCAAACCAATTTACGACAGTGGCCACTACTCAAGCGGGCTCAGTTCAAACGATTTCTACTGATTTATCGTCTCTATCTAGTTTGCAAGACGTTGATGTCACGGTAATTGGTAGCCAGATTGCTAATTTACAAGCAAGTGTTCATCAATTAACTGAAGGGTATGATGCTTTATATGATGGTACCAATACCTTAATTGATGGCGTTAACCAAGTGGCATCTAGTAGCAATACCTTATTAGCGGGCGCACAGACACTGGATGCTGGAATAGATCAAGCACAAAGTGGTGCTACTGCATTAGCTTCAGGTATGAGTCAACTGAATGACGGTACCCAAGAATTGAATGCGGGTGGTTTATCACTAACAGATGGTTCTAATCAATTGAGTGAAGGTCTAAATACATTGAATAGCCAAACAGGCACTTTGGCTGATGGCGCCATTCAATTGCAAGCAGGTACACAAGCCTTGGCTGATGGTACTGGCCAACTAGTTGCTAATAGTGGTCTATTAACTGATGGTACTAGCCAACTTGCAGATGGTGCAGGGCAAATTGCAGATGGGGCAGATCAATTGGCGAATGGTTCACAAACATTAGGTGACGGCCTAGGCACAATCGCTGGTGGTACATCTGAATTAAGTACACAGTTAGCGAATGGTAGTCAAACGCTGAACGAAGTTGATGCAACTGACAATACGTATGACATGATGGCAGAACCAGTCGACACTAATCAAACTGAAACCGCACCAATTCCAAATAATGGTACAGGGATGGCGCCATATATGATGTCTGTTGCTTTATTCATCGGTGCAATTACCTTAAATCTAATGTTCGATAGTTATACACCTAAAGGTCGCCCTAAAAATGGCATCAGCTGGTGGGCAAGTAAATTCTCTGTGTTGGCAGTGGTTGGTATTTTACAATCCTTGATTATGGTATTTCTATTACATACAGTGAATGGTTTAGAAACATTTTCTATGAGTAAAACATTACTCGTAACGATAATAACGGCCTTAACTTCAATTTCGATTGTCATGTTATTTAATTTATTGTTTGATAAAATTGGCTCTTTCATAATGTTAATTTTCTTGATTTTACAACTGTCAGGTTCAGGTGGTACCTATCCAATTCAATTGTCAAATCCATTCTTTGAAGCGATCCATCCCTACCTACCAATTACTTATTCTGTAGATGCCTACAGACAATTATTCGGTATAGGTGGTAGCATACGCACTGATGTATTTGTTTTAACGTCAATTCTGATTGTGTTCACGCTTTTAATCATTCTCTTCTACACTATAAAGTACAAGAAATTGAAAGCAAATGACTTTAAGACGCAAGCAGCAGTGTAGTGCAATTTTGTTAAAACACGGTTAGGGGAATGTTACCTTACCGTGTTTTTTGATGTGGATTAAATTGTAGTCGGATTTCGCATCCTGTCTGACCGCCCGCGCTCACATCCTGTGCAATATTACAGGTATTTTACGTTTGTTTGTATTTATCTAACATTTATATAGAAAAATTACCCTTTCATGTATAATGAGAGTAATGATTTTACTAGAAGAGGAGTCGCTATATGTCTAAGAAAGCACGCGAAGATTTTTACAAAAAGCAAAAAGATCTTGATCGTAAAGCAGAATCTACTGCTTCGAAAATAGCTAAATGGTTTTTAGTGGTTGCAGCAGCA
>NZ_JBOEQF010000218.1:0-3608 GCF_050689315.1 Aerococcus sp. L_32 | reverse complement strand
CTCTACTATTTTACCCATATACATTACGGCAATACGATCAGAAATGTATTTCACCATTGAAAGGTCATGGGCAATGAATAGGAATGTTAGACCAAAGTCTTCTTGTAATTCTTCAAGCAAGTTGACTACTTGGGCTTGAATCGATACGTCAAGGGCTGAAATTGGCTCATCCGCTACGATCATTTTTGGTGCCACTGCAAGTGCACGTGCAATCCCGATACGTTGACGTTGTCCACCTGAGAACTCATGTGGGTAACGGGTAGCGTGTTGTGGGTTTAACCCAACTTGCTCTAATAAATCAGCGACTTTCGCTTTACGTTCAGCTTTCGTTTTCACCAAACCGTGAATTTCTAGACCTTCTGCAATAATGTCTTCAACCTTCATACGAGGGTTTAAAGATGCGTACGGATCTTGGAAAATCATTTGGATGTCTTTACGGAAGTCTAACATGTCACGACGGTTTTTTAATGAAGCAATATCTTTATCTTCAAAAATGATTTCACCTGAAGTTGGTTGGTATAAACGCATTACAGCACGTCCGGTAGTTGTTTTACCAGAACCAGACTCACCAACTAAACCAAATGTTTCACCTTTGAAAATGTCAAAAGAGATATCGTCAATGGCGCGTACTTCACCTTTTGAGCCTTCATTAAAGTATTGTTTTAAATTTCTAACTTTTAAAATTGGATCTTGCTCATTAGTCAATTGCGTCATCTCCTTCCATATCTACTTCCCCTGTAGCGATCACACCTTCAGTATCAGCTGATGTAACCACTTCAGTATGCTCATCTAACTCAGCGCGAGGGACACCTTCGTTGTAACCTTCTGGCACGATACCTTTTGATAGGCTTTCGTAGATTTTGTAACGACGTTGAATTTCAGCTGGTGCTTCTACTGCTGGTGCGTCTGGATGTAATAACCAAGTTGCAGCCGCGTGTGTTGGCGATACTTGGAACAATGTTGGTTCTTCCTCGTAATCAATTTCCATTGCGTATTCAGAACGTAAGGCAAAGGCGTCACCTTTTGGCGGGTCCAATAAGTCTGGTGGTGTACCTGGGATTGAAACCAATTTACCTGCAGTATCTAATGTTGGCATTGAACCGATTAGTCCCCATGTATAAGGATGTTGTGGGTTGAAAAAGATTTCGTCAACATCACCGTATTCAACGATTTTACCAGCGTACATAACGGCCACACGGTCAGCAACATTTGCAACAACACCCAAGTCATGTGTAATGAAAATGATTGATGTATCAATTTTATCTTGTAATTCTTTCATTAATTCAAGAATCTGTGCTTGGATGGTTACGTCTAAGGCTGTTGTCGGCTCATCCGCAATTAAGACACGCGGGTTACATGCCAAGGCAATCGCAATAACGATACGTTGACGTTGTCCACCTGAGAACTGGTGTGGATAGTGGCCCATACGTTCGTGTGCTTTTGGAATACCTACCAATTCAAGTAGTTCTTCCGCTCTTGCGTAGGCTTCTTTTTTAGATTTATTTTGGTGTAAGATAATTGGTTCAGCAATTTGCTTACCAATTTTCATTGTAGGATTTAATGAAGTCATCGGATCTTGGAAGATCATAGCGATATCTTTACCACGAATATCTTGCATCTCTTTTTCAGATTTCTTCAATAAGTCTTCGCCGTTAAAAAGGATTTGGCCACCTTTAACATCTGCGTTATTGGCTAATAAACGCATTATGGTACGAACAGTTACAGATTTACCTGAACCAGACTCACCTACGATTGCTAACGTTTCCCCATGTTTCAAGTCAAAGTTCACTTTACGAATGGCTTGAACATCCCCAGAATACGTTTTGAAATTAATTTCTAAGTCTTTTACTTCTAAAATGTTTCCTGTTTTATTACTCAACTCTGCTCAACTCCTTAATCATTCGTTTTTGGATCTAGAGCATCACGCAAGCCATTTGCTAACATGTTGAATGCAATCATGACGATACAGATTACACCCGCTGGGTACCACATTAAATGAGGCAAGAATCTAAATGTCTTGTAACCATCATTGATTAATGTACCTAGAGAAGCATTTGGTGCTGGAATACCTAAACCGATGAAACTCAAGAACGCTTCGAAGAAAATCGCAGACGGAATTGAGAATACTGTTTGGATAATAATGATACCTGACAAGTTAGGTAAGATGTGACGGAAAGAAATTTTCCATGCTGATTCACCTAAAGAGCGGGCAGCTAAGATGTATTCTTGGTTTTTAATTTTCATTGTTTGTGCACGGATTACACGAGCCATTGAAATCCACTCTGTAATCGCTAATGCGATGATGATAGACATAATACCTGGTTGTAATACTAATAACATTAGGATTACGATAACCAAGTTCGGCACACCTGATAGGATTTCTAAGAAACGCATCATGATGTTGTCAATACGACCACCATTCCAACCTGAGATAATACCGTAAGGTACACCGATTACTAAGTTGAATAAGGCAGCCATCATACCGATAAATAGCGATACACGTGTACCGTATAAGATACGTGATAATAAGTCACGCCCTAAAGCGTCAGTACCTAAGTAGTAATATACGCCCTCTGGTACATTATTGGCAGCGTATTTGTCAACAGCTGCTCCGGCTACTTCTGATTTACCATCGAACCAAGCAAAGTTTTCCAATCCAGGAATCTTTGGTGGCAGGTTGGCAAAGGCTACGTTTTGTGCATTTGGATCTGCAGGTGCAATCACTGGAGCCAAGATAGCAAGAATGACAATAATGATCAATACCACTAAGGATACAATCGCTACTTTATTTTTCTTTAAACGACGCCAAGAATCTTGAAGGAAGTTCAATGATTCTCCAGCAATTTGCTCACGTTCAGCGACGTTGTCATGTTGCGTAGCTGGGCGGAATTTGTCAGCTGCAATTGATTTATATGATTGGTTGTTTTCAGCCATCTTATTCCCCTCCTTCATTACTTACACGAATACGTGGGTCTACGATACCGTATAACACATCCACAATTAATAACATTGATACTAACATGAATGAGTAAAGAATTGTGATACCCATGATTGTTGGATAATCATTTGTTTGGATTGATTTAACAAATTGCTCCCCTATACCAGGAATTGCGTAAATGTTTTCTACTACCATTGAACCTGTCATCAAGGCAACTGTTAATGGCCCTAACAATGTTAATAATGGAATTAAAGCATTACGTACACCATGTTTGAAAGCTACGGCTGTTTTACTTAAACCTTTCGCACGAGCTAATTCAATATAGTCTGAATTCAAAACGTCGACCATTTCGGTACGGATGAAACGACTTGAATCGGCTAATGGCGAAATGGCCAAGGCTAATGTCGGTAATACTGTTGCTGCAAATGAACCATTCCACAAAGCGATTGGGAACCAACCTAGTTGCACAGCAAATACTAGTTGTAGTAATACCGCGAAAACGAAGTTAGGAATTGAACGACCCAAGATAGCCACGAATGTAGCAGTTGAGTCAATCCAAGTATTCTTGTACATAGCTGAGATAACACCTAGTACGATACCAAATGATGTACCGAACAAGATTGCTTGACCACCCAATTGTAATGACGGTCCAATACGGCTACTTAATAAA
>NZ_JBOEQF010000217.1:0-3608 GCF_050689315.1 Aerococcus sp. L_32 | reverse complement strand
TTCTACTATTTTACCCATATACATTACGGCAATACGGTCAGAAATGTATTTCACCATTGAAAGGTCATGGGCGATGAATAGGAATGTTAAGCCAAAGTCCTTTTGTAATTCTTCAAGCAAGTTAACTACTTGGGCTTGAATCGATACGTCAAGGGCTGAAATTGGCTCATCCGCTACAATCATTTTTGGTGCCACTGCAAGTGCACGTGCAATCCCGATACGTTGACGTTGTCCACCAGAGAACTCATGTGGGTAACGGGTAGCGTGTTGTGGGTTTAACCCAACTTGTTCTAGTAAATCAGCGACTTTCGCTTTACGTTCAGTTTTTGTCTTCACTAAACCGTGAATTTCTAGACCTTCAGCAATAATGTCTTCAACCTTCATACGAGGGTTTAAAGATGCGTACGGATCTTGGAAAATCATTTGGATATCTTTACGGAAGTCTAACATATCACGACGGTTTTTTAATGAAGCAATATCTTTCTCCTCAAAAATGATTTCACCTGAAGTTGGTTGGTATAAACGCATAACAGCACGTCCGGTAGTTGTTTTACCAGAACCAGACTCACCAACTAAACCAAATGTTTCACCTTTGAAAATGTCAAAAGAGATATCGTCAATGGCGCGTACTTCACCTTTTGAGCCTTCATTGAAGTATTGTTTTAAATTTCTAACTTTTAAAATTGGTTCTTGCTCATTAGCCAATTGCGTCATCTCCTTCCATATCTACTCCACCTGTAGCGATTACACCTTCAGTATCAGCTGATGTAACCACTTCAGTATGCTCATCTAACTCAGCTTGAGGTGCACCATCGTTGTAGCCTTCTGGCACGATACCTTTTGATAGGCTTTCGTAGATTCTGTGACGACGTTGAATTTCAGCTGGCTCTTCTACTGCTGGTGCATCTGGGTGTAATAACCAAGTTGCAGCGGCATGTGTTGGCGATACTTGGAACAACGGTGGTTCTTCCTCATAATCAATTTCCATCGCGTATTCAGAACGTAAGGCAAAGGCGTCACCTTTTGGCGGATCCAATAAGTCTGGTGGTGTACCAGGGATTGAAACCAATTTACCTGCAGTATCTAATGTTGGCATTGAACCGATTAGCCCCCATGTATAAGGATGTTGTGGGTTGAAGAAGATTTCGTCCACATCACCGTATTCAACGATTTTACCAGCGTACATAACGGCCACACGGTCAGCAACGTTTGCAACAACACCCAAGTCATGTGTGATGAAAATGATTGATGTATCAATTTTATCTTGTAATTCTTTCATTAATTCAAGAATTTGTGCTTGTATGGTTACGTCTAAAGCCGTTGTTGGCTCATCCGCAATTAAGACACGCGGGTTACATGCCAAGGCAATCGCAATAACGATACGTTGACGTTGTCCACCTGAGAATTGGTGTGGATAATGGTCCATACGTTCGTGTGCTTTTGGAATACCTACTAATTCTAGTAATTCTTCCGCTCTTGCATAGGCTTCTTTTTTAGATTTATTTTGGTGTAAGATAATCGGTTCAGCAATTTGCTTACCAATTTTCATTGTAGGGTTTAATGAAGTCATCGGATCTTGGAAGATCATGGCGATATCTTTACCACGAATACCTTGCATCTCTTTTTCAGATTTCTTCAATAAGTCTTCGCCGTTAAAAAGGATTTGACCACCTTTAACATCAGCGTTATTGGCTAATAAGCGCATTACGGTACGAACGGTTACAGATTTACCTGATCCAGACTCACCTACGATTGCTAACGTTTCCCCATGTTTCAAGTCAAAGTTCACTTTACGAATGGCTTGAACATCACCAGAATACGTTTTGAAATTAATTTCTAAGTCTTTTACTTCTAAAATGTTTTCTGTTTTATTACTCAATTCTGCTCAACTCCTTAATCATTCGTTTTTGGATCTAGAGCATCACGCAAACCATTTGCTAACATGTTGAATGCAATCATGACGATACAGATTACACCCGCTGGGTACCACATTAAATGAGGCAAGAATCTAAATGTCTTGTACCCATCATTGATTAATGTACCTAGAGAAGCATTTGGTGCTGGAATACCTAAACCGATGAAACTCAAGAACGCTTCGAAGAAAATCGCAGACGGAATTGAGAATACTGTTTGGATAATAATGATACCTGACAGGTTAGGTAAGATGTGACGGAAAGAAATTTTCCATGCAGATTCACCTAAAGAGCGGGCAGCCAAGATGTACTCTTGGTTTTTAATTTTCATTGTTTGCGCACGAATTACACGAGCCATTGAAATCCACTCTGTAATTGCTAATGCAATGATGATTGACATGATACCTGGTTGTAATACTAATAACATTAGGATTACGATAACCAAGTTCGGTACACCTGATAGGATTTCTAAGAAACGCATCATGATGTTGTCAATACGACCACCATTCCAACCTGAAATAATACCGTAAGGTACACCGATTACTAAGTTGAATAAGGCAGCCATCATACCGATGAATAGCGATACACGTGTACCGTATAAGACACGTGATAATAAGTCACGTCCTAAAGCGTCAGTACCTAAGTAGTAGTAAACGCCCTCTGGTACATTATTGGTAGCGTATTGGTCAATAGCTGTTCCGGCTACTTCTGATTTACCATCAAACCAAGCAACATTTTCCAATCCAGGAATCTTTGGTGGTAGGTTGGCAAAGGCTACGTTTTGCGCATTTGGATCTGCAGGTGCAATCACTGGCGCCAAGATAGCAAGAATGACGATAATGATCAATACCACTAGGGATACAATCGCTACTTTATTTTTCTTTAAACGACGCCAAGAATCTTGAAGGAAGTTCAATGATTCTCCAGCAATTTGCTCACGTTCAGCGACGTGGTCATGTTGCGTAGCTGGGCGGAATTTGTCAGCTGCAATTGATTTATATGATTGATTGTTTTCAGCCATCTTATTCCCCTCCTTCATTACTTACACGAATACGTGGGTCTACGATACCGTATAACACATCTACAATTAATAACATTGACACTAACATGAATGAGTAAAGAATTGTGATACCCATGATTGTTGGATAGTCATTTGTTTGGATTGATTTAACGAATTGCTCACCAATACCAGGAATTGCGTAAATGTTTTCTACTACCATTGAACCTGTCATCAAGGCAACTGTTAATGGCCCTAATAATGTTAATAATGGAATTAAGGCATTACGTACACCATGTTTGAAAGCTACGGCTGTTTTGCTTAAACCTTTCGCACGCGCTAATTCAATATAGTCTGAATTCAATACGTCGACCATTTCGGTACGGATGAAACGACTCGAATCGGCTAATGGCGAAATGGCCAATGCTAATGTCGGTAAGACTGTTGCTGCAAATGAACCGTTCCATAAAGCGATTGGGAACCAGCCTAGTTGTACGGCAAATACTAGTTGTAGTAATACCGCGAAAACGAAGTTAGGAATTGAACGACCTAAGATAGCCACGAATGTTGCGGTTGAGTCAATCCAAGTATTCTTGTACATAGCTGAAATAACACCTAGTACGATACCAAATGATGTACCGAACAAGATTGCTTGACCACCCAATTGTAATGACGGTCCAATACGGCTACTTAATAAG
>NZ_JBOEQF010000216.1:0-3626 GCF_050689315.1 Aerococcus sp. L_32 | reverse complement strand
GCACTCCTAAAAGATGAGAACGTATGGTCTAAACGAAAACTACCCATGTTAAAACGAAAACTCGTTGTTTTCCGGGCTTTAATCGTGTCACTAGAACAAGCACTGGCCTTATTATCCGTCTTACATACCCATACCAATGTCATGTTCCAATTACCAGAAGAACTACGGATCCAAATCCGCGAACGGATTGAAACCCTATGTTCAGCCCATGAACAAATCTTCTTGAAATTTGACGGTCGAATCTCACCTTTAGAAGTGAACTTCTTCCAGCCAACTCAAGTTTACCGGCAAGACTTAATGGACTCTATTTTCGAATACGCAGCCATTAAACAAACCGCCACCCAAGAAGAATTCGAACGATCAAACGCCTTAATGTTGATCACCGGCCAATTGGTATCTTACGAAGAGTCATTAATTAAACTAAACACCCTGATTCGTTCATATAGAATACACCATGACGAAGACGAATACCAAGCAGACTCACTAGAAGGCATCGAATAACTCGCATGTCGGCAAAACATAATATGCGCCATTTCAAAAGGAGAGGTCGAGACAACAGTCTCAACCCCTCCTTTTTTTGAATGTGCAGTTAATTTCATGGTCATAATATCTTTTTGAGCAATAGATATTCGGTAGAACAACTTAATGATGCTTGTGCGATTAAATTGAACATATCCAAAATAGCGGTGAAAGCTCCAGGATGAGAGAGCAGACGTCCAAAAAGAAATCGTTGGAAGATTAGGAAAGTGGCTGACAAAGTCAGCTCAACCTAATCTGAAACGTAGTTCTTTCTGGAGGCTCGAACCCAACTAGGGATGTGCTGACGCATATTAGTCAGTGGGAGCTCACTCGCTACAGACTGAATCGTCAGACTAGAAATCAGACCTTGGCTTATTTAGTCCCCACTGCTAGTCGAGTTTCCCAGGACAGACAGGAGACATTGGAAAAAGCGGAAGTCGAAGGCTTCTGAATTATTATATATCATAAAAACTTCACTAATCACCAAACCATATCAAAGCATAAATCTACGATTTACCTGTATATGAATAAATACTGGGTATTACTACTCCACTCTTTCTAAAATCAATGTAGAAAGAATTGGTACATTAACATCCTCATTACCTTTGATTAAATCCACAAAGTCATCGCCAACCATTTTGTTATCACGGGCAATTGGTCGCCAGCCACCTTCTGGTATCCATACTTTTACATCATTTAATTGGCCGTTAAAAATCACTACTAATTCATGTCCTGGACCATGGTAATGCACAGCAATGATTTGGTAGTCTGACTTAATCACGGTTACATTTTCAAAAAATGTTTGTTGGTTTTTCTCTGTAAAGAATAGATATTTCTTCCGTAATGCCAATAAACCTTTAAAGTAGTTGACTGCATCATAGTTTGCAGCCATTAAATCCCAGTCCATGCAGTTGATTTCGTCACCTGCGTTATAGGAATCTCTTACCCCATGCTTGGTTCGGAAGAATTCTTGACCAGAATGGAAGAACGGAATACCAGCTGACAATGCAATAATCGAATTCCCTAATAATTGCCGTCTTTTACGCAGTCTGACTGGTTCTTCGCCGTGAGACAAGGCAATTTTATCCCGTAAAGTATAATTATCATGCACTTCAATATATTGGATTAATTGTTGGGCTTGGGTCACGTTGGCATCACGTTTTGACAAGTTACCCCCACCTAAGAATGATGCAAGGACGGCTTGCTCTGTCATAAATTTACCCGTGATAAAACCTGGATCCGTTGCATCGCCGTAGTCCGATCCACGTACTTGGTCGCGGAGTTGGTCATTAAAGTAAGAAATGCGAGGGGTTTTATAAGCATTACGTAGGATAGCCTTTTTGTCAGAAGATAAAAGGGTTTCTAAGTCCCAACCTTCGCCGTACATTAAAATAGATGAATCAATCTTATCCAAAGCTTCGCGGATTAAATTTAAAGTTTCAATGTCGTGAAGACCCATTAAATCGAAGCGGAACCCATCAATATGGAATTCTTCAGCCCAGTATGTAATGGATTCAATCATGTAACGGCGGAACATCAAACGAGTTGAATCCGTCTCATTTCCTACACCTGACCCATTCGATAAATCGCCATTTTTGTTGTAGCGGAAATAGTAGTAAGGAACAGTTAAACCAAGCGGATGACGTTCATGTTCATAAACATGGTTGTAGACAACGTCCATCACGACGCGAAGTCCTTTGGCATGCAAGGCTTGGACCATTTCCCGCATTTCTTTCAATCTGGCTACTGGATCTCTTGGCGACATTGAGTAGGAACCCTCTGGCACATTGTAATGCATGGGGTCATAGCCCCAATTGTAATTATCTGGTCGATCAGACAATTCATCGACCGTTACAAAATCAGCCATTGGCATTAACTGCAGGTGAGTAATCCCTAAGTCGGCAATATAATCTAAACCGGTGGCAAATTCATTGGCTGTTTTAGTGCCACTTAGCGCAAGGCCAGCAAATTTACCGCGTTTTTCCTTGGGCACACCCGAATTGATATTGGAGGTCAGGTCCCGGACACTTGCTTCATAGATGATGGCATCACGTGCGTTAGCAAACGGTGGGCGTTTGTCATCTTCCCAGTCATCTGGGTAACCTTCATCTAAATCGACAATGACAGATCGTGCGCCATTAACGGTAACGGCTTGTGCGTATGGGTCTTGGGTGATTTCAACGGTGGAATTGGGGAAGAAAATCCGGTACATGTAAGGGACATTTTTGTAATCTCCTTCTAGGCGAACGGCGTAGGTACCAGTTTCTAGTTCTTCTTCCATCTGGATAGCTTCATATTCGTCAGATGTATCAGATTCATATAAGAGTAATTCAACATCAATCGCTGTTGGGGTCCAAACACGTAAGATTGTACTAGTTTTTGAGTAAGAGTAGCCGAGAAATCCATCATAATAATAAGCCTTATCGAAAGCATCCGACTCCATGGTTTCGCGCATGCGCAGACTAATTAATTCAGGATCTGCCGTTTCAATTAAATCAAAAATCTCTTGGATAGTTGCAATATCTTTTGCCATAAATGCCTCTTTTCTTCAGCTCGAAAAATGACTGATTTACATTAAGTTTATCATCTTTATTTTATCGACATTCCCCCTAAAAGACTACAAAAAACACCCTAAAAGGTAAATTTCCGTCCATTCAGTACAATATCACCATTTTTTGGTTATATCAGTGAATGTGGGTGTCCTCTTAAGGTGTTTTAACTTGTTGTATTGATTTAAATCATGCTGAATTGATTATTCTGAAACAGGTGTTTCATCTGTAGTAGAATCTTCTTCAACTACACTTTCTTGAGATGTATCAGTTGAATCACTTGATCCAATTGATTCACTTGATTGACTTGATGATATACTCGACGCAGACCAACCGTAATCAGGTTCTGGTTCAGAGTAGTAGTAATCTTCTTCAGCCGCCGCTTCTTCTGCTGCAATTGATTCTGAAATATATGCTGCTTCAGCTGCTGCCGATTCTTCCGCTGCGATTGATTCTGATTCGGCAATAGAAGCATTTTCAGCATCGATTGATGCTTGTTCTTCTGCTGCAATTGATTCAGCTTCTGCATCTAATGATGCTTGTTCTTCCGCTGCGATT
>NZ_JBOEQF010000215.1:0-3628 GCF_050689315.1 Aerococcus sp. L_32 | reverse complement strand
TGGTGGCGGTTCCTTCGGTGGAGGTGGCGGCGGCGGTGTTCGCTAGTCTGTCACAATATAAATGCGAACAATAATTGTATTAGCCAACTAGACTCGTTTTAGTTGGCTTTTTTATTTACGAATGATTTCAAACATTCATAACAGAATTTTCAATAATAAAACTTATTATCATTAATGATGTGTAAAGTTTTAGCCAAATTAAAAAATTAAAGTCTAATAAATAAGTAATCAATAAATAAATTTCCAAGATTTTTATCTCTTGAAAGTTAATTTAGTTCTTTTTGGCCGCTCAATCGTGATATATTTAACAGGATGAGTTTTCGTATCAAGACAGGAATATTTAAATATTTCTAATTAGACATATTATATAGATTAAGGAATATAGGAGGATAGCATGATTGTAAATGTCTTAGCAAATATGGCAATTGTTTTTATGGATATTTATTTAGTTTGGCGTTGGCGCTATAGTATTGAGGAAAGAAGAAATCCAACCAACAACCGTAACCTATTTATTGGCTTACAAACGGTAGCGGGTGTTTGCTTGATGATGTCATCCTTTATCGTTGATGGTGTGCGTTTTGACTTCAGGTCGGTACTATTCGCCTATACCCTGGTGTATTTGGATCAGGAAATTGCCCATCCGACAATGGTGTTGGTTGCCATATGTCGTTTTTTCTTTGGCGACTTTACCTTGTCCAGTTTAAACCTCTTAATTGTCTTAGCCTATATTTTGCTGAGTTTAGGTGTCCTTGACCGTATTAAAGCCAAGTATTCAGAGTTCTTCCAACTGTGGTTCTTAGTAATGTTGGCTATTGTCATTACTGTGCCAATATCCTTTATTCGATTAGAAGATCCCTACCACGTATTTTCAGCTTACTTATTGCTGGTTGTTTTGTCATCGGTATTCATATACTTTTCTTACCACTTCACCAACGATCTAGACAAACTCTACCAATCCTCAGTACACGACAGCCTAACAGCCCTATATAACGCCCGGAAATTAGATGAAGACCTTGGGAAAATTTCAGAAAGTAATCATTCCTATTCGCTATTAATTCTTGATATTGATAATTTTAAAAATTTAAATGATACCTATGGTCATCTTGTGGGCGATAAGGCACTCGAAGAAATAGGCATCGTCTTGAATAATTTAAAGTCTAATTTATTCGATTATTACCGGTATGGTGGGGAAGAATTCGTGAGTTTAGTCTTTGATGAGACGGGACAAAAGACGCTGGATTTAGCCGAATCTATCCATGACAGGATTGCTGAAATGCCGCTATTTAGTGAAGAGGGCGAGCCTTTGAAGATTACAGTTTCAATTGGAGTGGCCCATAGAAAACCGCATGAAGATATGAAAATTACCTTATTGCGGGCTGACCAAGCCTTATATCAAGCGAAACACCTAGGGAAGAACCAGACGGTGAACGCTAAAGGCGGGTTGATTTTCGATTAATTGATTATTTTCAACTGAATCTTTCACATTTTTTAGTCTTCAACGATGATTCTCAGCCCAAAGATTGATACAATTAGTATTAGATAAGAGTATACTGGACTCGTCTTATTGAACTGTCTAGTAAAAAAGGAATTGAAAGAGGAGAATAAATGAATAATAAAAAAGATGCCGTCTTTTCGGCAGATTGGTTTATCCGTGTTCTGAAGGGGGCAGCTGTTGGAATAGGAGGAATTCTACCAGGTCTTTCAGGTGGAGTCCTAGCTGTCATTTTCGGCTTGTACGATCAAATTATTAACTTTTTAGCTAATATTACTGAGAACTTCTGGAAAAATGTCCGTTACTTTATTCCAGTTGGGATTGGTTTTTTATTAGGAATCTTAGTATTTTCAATTTTCGTTGAGAAAGCTTTTGGACTTTACGCAGCTATTTTTATTACCTTATTTATCGGCTTCGTAGTGGGGACTTTACCATCACTATTTAAGTCGGCTGGAAAAGAAGGGCGCAGTACATCTGACTTAGCCTTGCTTGCAGTAACTGCAGTCATCATTTTCTTGATCATGTTCTTAGGTGGTCAAGGGATTACACAAGTACAACCATCATTTATCGCCTGGGTATTATCAGGTGCTTTAATTGGTTTAGGGGTTATTGTACCAGGGATGAGTCCCTCAAATTTCTTAATTTATTTTGGTTTATATGACAAAATGGCCGCTGGTATCGCAGCTCTTGATTTTTCAGTCATTATTCCATTAGGATTAGGTGGATTACTGTGTGTCATTGGTTTAGCGAAGGCTGCTGAATGGGCCTTCAAACATTACTACTCTAAAATGTACCACTTTATTTTAGGGACTGTAATTGGTTCATCGATTGCCTTATTCCCAACACAAGTATTCCCAGGTTTCTCAGCTGAAGGTTTAGCAAATTCTGGTTTATCATTCCTGAATACATTGATTTGGTGTGTGATTGCCTTTGTATTAGGGACAATCTTCTCATTATGGTTCTCAAAAATTGAAGAAAAATATTCAAATGACTAAATCGTCTAAAAACAGGCACTTCCTTTTGTGGGGAGTGCCTGTTTCGTTTTACGGATAATAATTTATTTTGTATAATGGAATTATATGAAAAGGAATTTCTAGGGAAGGGAGTGTTTTGAATGAATAAACGGTATGATGTATTTAGACAGCAGATAAATAAGGTGTCAGGCTTATATCTAGATTATCAGAACAACCCATTTTCCGATGAACTAGTGCACGATTTGCGTGTTTCAATTCGAGAATTACGTGGTCTACTTAACTTTATAAAAAAGCGTATGGACAAAGACCATTATAACAAGTTGAACCAGCAATTGGGTGCAGCAGCGCGCGTATTTGGGCCCCTTCGTGAATTGGATGTGCTTTATGCATATTGCGAAGATTATGCAGTAAATCATCCTGAAACCAGCGAGGCTTATTACCAGCTGTTTAACACCTTCGTGAAAGAACGTCGGATAGAAATGAACCGGACTTTTAATAAGGGCAATAGCGCCACCATTCAGCAGGCTATTGAGGATGCGAAAGAAATCCTTGAACTCGACCTATTTATAAATAAGAAAGACTGGAAAAAGTATACGCTTAAACGCCTGAAAAAGAAGGATAAAAAATTGCGATACGCCTTTAAGACAGTGGATATTTCTGACTACGAGGCAGTCCACGAAATTAGAAAGAGTGCCAAGAAGGTGCGGTATGCAGCCACTTACTTCGACGAGACGGTTTCTAAAGACTTAAACCGATACAGAAAAGACGCCAAGGCCATTCAATCTGAATTCGGTGAAATTACAGATGCGTATGTCAATTATGATTTACTGACAGAATACGCATATAAAGTGAAAGATGAAAATGTGCGTGACTTATTAATTCAAATTCGCGATGATATCGAATTCGCGGAATAAATTTAAGCATAAGATAAATACACAAAAAGCAGTTGGATTTTCCAACTGCTTTTTGTGATTTTTTGCTATTTGAAAGGATATGGCGCCTTGCACGCTCATTCAAAATCGGGATCGAGCGACTCGCACCTTACATAGTCGATTTTAAAATGTCAGACTTCGCTGACATATCACCAAATCCTTCAATATCTTTCAGATCTAGAAGGACTAGTTACAGTACGGCTAGTCTAAGCGACATTTTTACCATCCAG
>NZ_JBOEQF010000214.1:0-3634 GCF_050689315.1 Aerococcus sp. L_32 | reverse complement strand
GGAGTTAGTGACCTTAATCTTTGGTGAAGAAACCGACCAAGCAACAGCAGAATTAATCGCTGAAGCAGTCGAATCGGCTAACAAAGATATTGAAGTTGAGATCGTAGACGGTGGCCAACCAGTTTACCATTTCCTAGCATCAGTAGAATAATAAGCCTATATAAAGATACATACATGAAATGCTAGATGGACACACAACTTAACTATTATTCAATTCGTTAAGAGATGAAAACAGATAAAGTGTTCATTTTAGTTTTTTCTAATACAAATACAAGAGAGGGTAAAGATTTGAAATCAAAATCTTTACCCTCTCTTTATGAGACAGTCTAAGCAAGGCTATTAATGGGCTATTGCAGGGCTATATGCAGGCTCTGTGATAAGTAGACATGTAGATATGCAAATTGGATTTTTAAAAAAGTAATTTTGGATAAAGATAATGCTGGTAGTTTTGATGATTTTTTGAATGAGCGAAGCGAATTCTTAATTTTCGATAGAAAGTTTCAAACATAAAAAGCCCCCTGACGTTTAAGTCTAAGGGGGCTCTTTCGCACACCCTATCGTCTTTACGGGACGTATAGGGTATAAGTGCGCCCTTGGATATATAAATAAAAGCTAGCTCAAAATTTAGATAGCTTTTTTCTTTCATACGGTCTATTTATTTTTCTTTCGAAGCCGTATCGTCGATGTAATTAACGAATATATTGTATTATGATAGAATTAAAAGATTACTTATTTCTAAAGGAGAATTGGATGATAAATATTATACAAGCAGTTGGTTCAATCGGGACATTCATCATGGCAATGTTATATCTCATTTCGGTAATGGTACAAGTCAAACAAATTAAAATTTCTTTTATCCCATTCTTGGCTTTCGATCAAATTATTATGGAACAAGAAGGAAAAAATTTAAAATTAAGAAATCTAACAGAAAATGATTCCGACTATGTAAATACTGCTTTTAAACTACAAAATTTAGGCAGGGGAACTGCTAAAAATATAGATATAAAAGTCTATTTAAATGAAAACGAAGTTATACAAGAAAAACACCTTAATGTTTTACCTAGTGATAAATATTATTTAATGCCCATTGGTAAAAATGCGCTTGAAGAATTTCAAGATACAGCTAAAAATAATGGTTATACAACCACTATGCATATTAATATAAGTTACTATAATCAACTCTCTAAAAAGCAAAATAATATTATGTACCGAGTAAATATTGAGGAATTCGCTAATTTGGATGATAAAAATTTATATGAACTGGCATTTGATCCTATTGATGCTTAAATATGTAAATTTTGATCCGTAAAATTGATATTTGTTCATTTACAAGCTGTCAGCTAAGGAAACCTAGGTATTGATACCCAGGAGAAATTAGCGAAATAGACAGCTCTTTTTGTTGATTTTACTAGGTTATCTTTTATGTTTTCTCTAAATAGATGGCATAATGTATTTAAGAGAAAAGAGGTGACAAGATGCAGTTAACGAAAACGATTAAAGTGCAATTATACCCAAATGCTAGTGATATTGAAAAATTCGAAGAAACGCAACAACAGTTTTTAAACGCTTGTAATTTTGTTTCGATATATATCTTTGACCATGACTTTGAATTAGGTCAAACGACTTTGCACAACGCCTTGTATCATCAGATACGTCAGGATTTTGGGCTACAATCGCAAATGGCCCAGTCCGTGATGCGTACGGTAATCGCGAGATATAAGACCGTGAAAACACAGTTTAAACAAAAACCTAAGCGTTATAAAGATATCCATACAGGTAAATATCATACGCTATATAAAGACCTTTACCATTTAACGAAACCCCTAGGGTTTAAGCAACCAGTCGCTGTGTTCGTACGCAATCGTAATTACGCTTATCATCAAGACGATACCTATTCACTGACGACCAATCAAGGGCGAATTAAAGTGTCTTGTGATAAGCAACATATCGCTTATCTTCAACAATTTAGCCAGAATGCTTACAAGTTCGGTCAAGCTGAATTACTCTGTCGTAAGGGTAAGTGGTTCTTACACGTGTCCGCAAGTAAAGAGATAGACAGCCCAGATGAAACTGATATTCAACGGATTGTAGGCATTGACCGTGGTTTAAGACAGATACTAACTATTGCGGATGATACAACTCATACTACCTTCTATTCGGGTAAAAGCTTGATGAAGAAAAGACGGCGTTTTAAGGAATTGCGCCAGTCCTTACAAGCGAAGAACACCAAATCAAGTCGTAGACGCCTTAGAACAATTGAAAGACGAGAGAACCGCTGGATGAATGATGTGAACCATCAATTATCAAAGACACTCGTTGATCGATACGGGACCAATACCTTGTTTGTGTTAGAAGATCTTACGAACGTTACTTTTAACACGACTCACCATCGTAAGCAAGTTGCACGGTATGAACACCATTCTTGGCGATTCTTCGATTTTGAAGAAAAGTTAATGTATAAAGCTTTAGAAAGTGGTTCGCAAGTTTTAAAAGTATCCGCACAATTTACGTCCCAACGTTGTCCGAAATGCGAATCAATTGATAAAGCTAATAGACAACAAGATAAGCACTTGTTTACTTGTCAGAATTGTGGGTATCAATCAAATGATGACCGTGTGGCAGCTATCAATATTCAAGAATTGGGTCACCGATATCTGTCGAGTGAGAAAAACCCACGGTTTGAAAAAAGTGTGCCAATACAAAATTATTAAACATAAAACAATATTCAGTAAGTGTCTACAGACCGCTTACTAATGGGATGCCAGTCAACCATCCCTTAGTGTCTTTAAACGGTTGGAGATATTACATCGTTTGTACAACCACCATGTTTAGGACAAACTCTCTGTTTTAACAGAGAGTAGTTGATACATATCTAATATAGCATAAGATTCCCAATAAGCTCATATTTGCATTCTAAGACGTTTTAAATATATCTGCGTATACTTTTATGTATTTTATCTTTTCGTCGACAAATGCGGTAAAATTTTCGAAATAAAATATCTCAAGGGCGAACGTAGGGAGTGCATGTAGGGTCTTAAACAGGCATGAAGAGGCTTATACACAATAAAAGAACCCAGCAGTATAATCTGCTAAGCTCCATAGTATAGTTATTATTGTTGATGCTACAGGTCCTGCTCTTGCTCCTGCTTTTCTTTGTCTTTAGCAGAACGCCCTGCATTGAACTCCTTAACTGCTCCTATGATTAAGCATACTACAACATAGGCTAAGAATAGATACCATAGACCTATAAAGAACGATTTAAAATAAAACCATAGCATGAAAGAAACAATAACAAATGCAAACACGCTTAGAGCTGTTGTAATGATTGATAACATTTAAATGACCTTCTTGTATGCACCACTGCCCAACTACCTATTGAACTAATCTAAAACCTCTCAGAACAATCTCTTTTTTTGACCCGGTAGTCGGGAGGATTTCTCGGAAAAAAAACTTATTCTATTAGATAATCCCGTGCAGAAATAAATCAATCATTTCCTCTAAAGCAATCGTTTTGCTGATTGTGTGTTTAGAAGAAATATAAGGGGCCAGTGTCACAAAGAAATAAGTAGCAATTTTCTCTCCAGTAAGCTGATGTTTTAATTGCTTTTCGTAATCATCAAATAATAAGACGAAT
>NZ_JBOEQF010000213.1:0-3638 GCF_050689315.1 Aerococcus sp. L_32 | reverse complement strand
AGGTGGCGGTTCCTTCGGTGGAGGTGGCGGCGGTGGTGTTCGCTAGTCTGTCACAATATAAATGCGAACAATAATTGTATTAGCCAACTAGACTCGTTTTAGTTGGCTTTTTTATTTACGAATAATTTCAAACATGCATATCAGAATTTTCAACAATATAAATTATTATCATTAATTATGTGTAAAGTTATGGCCAAATTGGGAGATGAAATTTTAATAATTAAGTAATGGATAAATTTCCAAGAGTTTTCTCTCATGAAAAGTATTTTAGTTTTTTTCCAGCCGACCAATTGTGATATATTTAGTGGAATGAGTTTTCGTGTGAAGACAGGACTAAATAAAAATTTTAAGGTAATATTTTGAATTAGGAATATTATACACATTAATGAATATAGGAGGGTAGCATGATTGTAAATGTCTTAGCAAATATGGCAATTATTTTTATGGATATTTATTTTGTTTGGCGCTGGCGATATAGTATTGAGAAAAGACGAAATCCAATCAACAACCGTAACCTCTTTATTGGTTTACAAACGGGAGCGGGTGTTTGCTTGATGATGTCATCCTTTATCGTTGAAGGTGTGCGTTTCGACTTCAGGCCGGTACTATTCGCCTATACCATGGTGTATTTGGATAAGGAAATTGCCCATCCGACAATAGTCTTGGTTACGATTTGTCGTTTTTTCTTTGGCGACTTAACCTTGTCCAGTTTAAACCTCTTAATCGCCTTAGCCTATATCTTGCTGGGTTTAGGTTTCTTTGACCGTATTAAATCTAAGTATTCAGAGTTCTTCCAACTTTGATTTTTAGTGATGATGGTTATTGTTATATCTGCGCCAATGTCCCTTATTCGATTAGAAAATCTCGCCCAAGTATTTTCAGCTTACCTATTGCTGGCTGTTTTGTCATCGGTATTCATATACTTTTCTTACCACTTCACCAACGATCTAGACAAACTCTACCAATCCTCAGTGCACGACAGCCTAACAGCCCTATATAATGCCCGGAAATTAGATGAAGACCTTGGGAAAATTTCAGAAAGTAATCATTCCTATTCGCTATTAATTCTTGATATTGATAATTTCAAAAATTTAAATGATACCTATGGTCATCTTGTGGGCGATAAGGCACTCGAAGAAATAGGCATCGTCTTGAATAATTTAAAGTCTGATTTATTCGATTATTACCGGTATGGTGGGGAAGAATTCGTGAGTTTAGTCTTTGATGGGACGGGACAAAAGACGCTGGATTTAGCCAAATCTATCCATGACAGGATTGCTGAAATGCCGCTATTTAGTGAAGAGGGAGAGCCTTTGAAGATTACAGTTTCAATTGGTGTGGCCCATAGAAAACCGCATGAAGATATGAAAATTACTTTACTGCGGGCTGACCAAGCCTTATATCAAGCGAAACACCTAGGGAAGAACCAGACGGTGAACGCTAAAGGCGGGTTGATTTTCGATTAATTGATTATTTTCAACTGGATCTTTCACATTTTTTAGCCTTCAACGATGATTCTCAGCCCAAAGATTGATACAATGAGTATTAGATAAGAGTATACTGGACTCGTCTTATTGAACTGTCTAGTAAAAAAAGGAATTGAAAGAGGAGAATAAATGAATAATAAAAAAGATGCCGTCTTTTCGGCAGATTGGTTTATCCGTGTTCTGAAGGGTGCAGCTGTTGGAATAGGAGGAATTCTACCAGGTCTTTCAGGTGGAGTCCTAGCTGTCATTTTCGGCTTGTACGATCAAATTATTAATTTTTTAGCTAATATTACTGAGAACTTCTGGAAAAATGTCCGTTACTTTATTCCAGTTGGAATTGGTTTTTTATTAGGAATCTTAGTATTCTCAATTTTCGTTGAAAAAGCCTTTGGACTTTACGCAGCTATTTTTATTACCTTATTTATCGGCTTCGTAGTGGGGACTTTACCTTCACTATTTAAGTCGGCTGGAAAAGAAGGGCGCAGTACATCTGACTTAGGCTTGCTTGCAGTAACTGCAGTCATCATATTCTTGATCATGTTCTTAGGTGGTCAAGGGATTACACAAGTACAACCATCATTTATCGCCTGGGTATTATCAGGTGCTTTAATTGGTTTAGGGGTTATTGTACCAGGGATGAGTCCCTCAAATTTCTTAATATATTTTGGTTTATATGACAAAATGGCCGCTGGTATCGCAGCTCTTGATTTTTCAGTCATTATTCCATTAGGATTAGGTGGGTTACTATGTGTCATTGGTTTAGCTAAGGCTGCTGAATGGGCCTTTAAACATTACTACTCTAAAATGTATCACTTTATTTTAGGGACTGTAATTGGTTCATCGATTGCTTTATTCCCAACACAAGTATTCCCAGGTTTCTCAGCTGAAGGTTTAGCAAATTCTGGTTTATCATTCGTGACTACATTGATTTGGTGTGTGATTGCCTTTGTATTAGGGACAATCTTCTCATTATGGTTCTCTAAAATTGAAGAAAAATATTCAAATGACTAAATCATCTATAAACAGGCACTTCCTTTTGTAGGGAGTGCCTGTTTCGTTTTACGGATAATAATTTATTTTGTATAATGAACTTATAAGAAAACGAATTTCTAGGGAAGGGAGTGATTTGAATGAATAAACGGCATGAAGTATTTGAACAGCAGATAAATAAGGTGTCGGACTTATTTCTAGATTATCAGAACAACCCATTTTCCGATGAACTAGTCCACGATTTGCGTGTTTCAATTCGAGAATTACGTGGTCTACTTAACTTTATAAAAAAACGTATGGACAAAGACCATTATAACAAGTTGAACCAGCAATTGGGTGCAGCAGCGCGCGTATTTGGGCCTCTTCGTGAATTGGATGTGCTTTATGCTTATTGCGAAGATTATGCAGTAAATCATCCTGAAACCAGCGAGGCTTATTACCAGCTGTTTAACACCTTCGTTAAAGAGCGTCGGATAGAAATGAACCGGACTTTTAATAAGGGCAATAGCGCCACCATTCAGCAGGCTATTGAGGATGCGAAAGAAATCCTTGAACTCGACCTATTTAAAAATAAGAAAGACTGGAAAAAGTATACGCTTAAGCGCCTGAAAAAGAAGGATAAAAAATTGCGATACGCCTTTAAGACAGTGGATATTTCTGACTACGAGGCAGTCCACGAAATTAGAAAGAGTGCCAAGAAGGTGCGGTATGCTGCCACTTACTTCGACGATACGGTTTCTAAAGACTTAAACCAATACAGAAAAGACGCCAAGGCCATTCAATCTGAATTCGGTGAAATTACAGATGCGCATGTCAATTATGATTTACTGACAGCATACGCAGATAAAGTGAAGGATGAAAATGTGCGTGATTTATTAATTCAAATTCGCGATGATATCGAAAGCGCGGAATAGATTTAAGAATAAGATAATACACAAAAAGCAGTTGGATTTTCCAACTGCTTTTTGTGATTTTTTGCTATTTGAAAGTATGTAGCGCCTTGCACCCTCATTCAAAATCGGGATCGAGCGACTCGCACCTTACATAGTCGAATTTAAAATGTCAGACTTCGCTGACATATCACCAAATCCTTCAATATCTTTCAGATCTAGAAGGATTGGTTACAGTACGGCTAGTCTAAGCGACATTTTTACCATCCTA
>NZ_JBOEQF010000212.1:0-3639 GCF_050689315.1 Aerococcus sp. L_32 | reverse complement strand
TCTAGTCGTCTTTGGTAACAAGCAAAAAATCGACGACTCAACGCAAACATTCAACAACAAACGTACGATTTAAGCGAAAAAATTAAAAGAGAGAAAAAAGATTTCACTTCGAAATCTTTTTTCTCTCTTTATTTAGTTAACTGCGATTTGTATTGTCCCAGTCTCATCCCAATATTTAAAAGATAATATTCCACGGCATACAAATAAGAATAACAAATAAATAGTTTATTTAGAAAATGTTATGCATTTTGCTTATTGAAGCCCTAGTGCTTCACCAAATGTGAGTGCAACAAAGGCCAAGAGTAATAAGACCCCGCCGACAACCTTCAAACGGGCTTGTTGGGCAGCAGTCATGCCTTCAGGGGTTTGTCCCTTCCAGATGATATAGATATTGACTAAAATACATAAAATGGCAAAGATGGTTCCGACTAAATAACGGCTCATATAGGCTCCTTTAATTATAATTGTGACAATTTCACTTCGATGGAAGTTGTTACGTCTTGATTATTGATACGACTAGTACCAGAAATAGTCCATTCAACTGCTTTAATTTCATTGGTGTAACGATTAGTAACAAGTTGGATTTGGTGGACAGCGTCGTTGTTGTAAGACTCACTCACAATACCATTCAATAAATTGTTTAATTGCTGATTTTCCCCAGAGAAAGAAACGGTTTGATCACTTAAAGAACCGGTCCATTCACCGATCGTATCAAGCGTCGTTAATATACTATGGATTTGACTAAGAGATAGGACATTTAAACGGTCCAAATGAGAGTCATTGGTTAAACTTTGTTGCCATTCGCTGCCATTTTCCTTGTAGGTAGATTGGGCGTCGTGCGTTTCAACTTGTAAGATGGCATCATCATTGCCAGAAGCAAGATTTTTTTGAATAAGTGTTCCAGAAAAGTTATCAGCATTATCATAAGAAAGGGTCGACATAACTGTTTCAGTATTTGCGGGTTCAGTAGTTACCTGTTCGATGATCGTAGATTGCTTGTAGGATTGGGTTTCAGTTAAAGTTTCATTGACCGCATTACCTAATTCTGTTGACGATTCACGCGCTTCAACGTGGTTACCAACTAGTAACATGATGCTCGCCAATAAAACCCATTTAAATAGTTTTCGCATTTCAGGCACCCTTTATATTTATATTTTAAGTAGTTCGAAGATTGGGAATGTTTATGACGCTATACGTCAAAGGTGATTTCACCTAATATCTCTATTCTATAGAACTTTTGTGAAGATTTAAAGACCAATCGTTTAAAATATGACATTAATTTCCCTTGATTTCAACCACTTGGAAGGGTTCACAGATTTTGAAAAATTATTTGCAGTATTTTGCTGATTTATGACTTATAAACTAGTAAGGGCTTTAAAAAAATGCTAATACGATAGCTTGGCGAAGCTAAAATTATCTCATTGAAGAAACTTTCGGTATAATAACTGTAATGTGATATTGAATCTAATCAATATACAAAGCAAGAAACTGAAATAAAGTCGTGAAAAAATAGGGATAGACATTAAGATTAGGCGAAAGCGGGGGATAATGATATGGTGATGAACGGTGTATTAATGCAATATTTTGAGTGGGACTTACCTGATGATGGTAGCTTATGGAAAAAGTTAGCGGAAGATGCAGAACACTTGGCATCAATTGGGATTTCTCATGTGTGGATGCCACCAGCAACTAAAGGTCAATCGAGTAACGACGTTGGTTACGGGACTTACGACTTATTTGATATTGGGGAATTTGATCAAAAAGGGACGGTTCGTACCAAATACGGGACCCGCGCAGAATATCAAGCGGCAATTGATGCCTTACATGAACAGGATATTTGGGTGCTAGCGGATGCCGTTTTAAACCATAAAGGTGGTGCCGATGAAACGGAAGTATTCCAAGCCTATCCAATGAACCCAACAAATCGACAAGAAAAGCTTGGTGAAGCTCGAGATATTGAAGGGTGGACCAAATTTACTTTTCCAGGTCGAAATGGTGAATACTCAGACTTTATTTGGGATTTTAACTGCTTCTCTGGGATTGATTTTGACCAAAGAACAGGTGAAAGTGGCATCTTTATGATTAAAGGTGAGAATAAAGGTTGGGCAGATGATGAAGCAGTGGACGGAGAGAATGGTAACTTCGACTACTTGATGTTTGCAGATATTGATTATGGTAATCCTTATGTTCAAGAAGAAGTCTTAAAATGGGCGCGTTGGTATTTAGATTCTTTTAATTTAAATGGCTTTAGAATGGATGCCTTAAAACATATCGATTTTGCTTTTATCGACCAGCTAATATCTGCTTTACGAGAAAATAATCCAGATATCTATGTTGTAGGGGAATACTGGCAAAGTAATACCGGTGTACTTTTCGATTATTTAACGGAAACGGATTATCAAATTGACCTATTTGATGTGGCCTTACATCAACGTTTTAAACAAGCAGCTGCATCTTGGGATCAATTTGATATGGGATCCCTGCTTGAGGGATCACTCTTAAAAGATAGACCGGATCTAGCTGTACCATTCGTTGATAATCATGATTCTCAGCCTGGACAAGCCCTCGAGTCGTGGGTAGATGAATGGTTTAAACCTATTGCTTACGGGGTGATTTTGCTGCACCAATCCGGCTTGCCAGCTATTTTCTACGGAGATTATTACGGTATTGAAAGTATCGACTACAAAGGTTTCCAAGAGACCTTAGATAAGCTTTTAGCCTTAAGACGTGGAAATGCCTACGGTGATCAACATGATTATTTTGACCATAAAAATTGTATTGGTTATACCCGAACTGGCGATGATGAACATCCAGATGGACTCGCTTTTATCGCAACTAATGGTGAACAGGCGAAGAAGCGTATGTATGTAGGAGAACTTCATGTAGGAGAAGAGTGGATGGACGCGATGGGGGAAATTGAAGGATCGGTAACTATTGAAGAGGATGGTACTGGTGTATTTAAAGTACATGCTGGGTCAATGTCCGTTTGGGTCAACAAGTCTGATGCAGACCATATTGACGGTGAAGCAGATGAAGATTTTGAAGATACTAGCTATTTTGAAGAAACCCCTACTGAAGAAATGGCTGAACCGGATGTAGAAGCAGCACAAGTGGCAGATGCGGAAGTAGCTGCTGCTGACCAGAACGAGTAAGTAACACTGAATCCACATGGTCTAACATTTAGAAATCTGCTAATCAATGGTACAATAGGTCAGTAAAATTCAAGTATGCGTAGTAAAGGATGGAATTTGTTTATGACAGTAGAAAATACACGAGGATTTGAGAAAATCTCGGCCTATGCTAATGATGAGGCAATTACATTACCAAGACGTTCAACAACCCTATCGGCTGGCTACGATATCGCAGCGGCTGAAGATATTGTTGTACCGGCAATGTGGAAGACTGGTGTGAAGCATGTGCTAAAAGACCTCGCTCATTTAAATGTAGCAGGTGAAGTAGACGAAAGTGCTATGAAACCAGTGCTAGTGCCAACAGGTTTGAAGGCTTATATGGGCGAGAATGAATACTTACAATTAGCTTGTCGGTCTTCAAATCCTCTTAAACGTGGGCTTTCATTACCTAATGGGATAGGTATTGTTGATGCAGATTACTACAATAATGAAAATAATGAAGGTCATC
>NZ_JBOEQF010000211.1:0-3660 GCF_050689315.1 Aerococcus sp. L_32 | reverse complement strand
TAGTATAACACAGAGCTTGTGAATTTTCTATGGCTTTTTTAACCAATTTTGACGTATCAAAAATAAGTTAATATGCGCTGTCATCTAGTCATTAGAACAAGGCGGATACTAACAAGACAGTAAAAATATGCTATACTAGAGTAGAATTTAAGTGAGGGGATATTTAGATGACAAAACGTATTTTTTCTGGTGTACAACCAAGTGGAACACCAACAATCGGTAATTATGTTGGTGCTATGAAGCAATTTATCGAATTACAAAATGACTTTGAAGCCTATTACTGTGTCGTAAACCAACATGCCATTACAGTAGCGCAAGATCCTGAGGAGTTACGTAAAAACACACGTTCACTAGCTGCCTTGTATATTGCTTTAGGGATTGATCCGGAAAAAGCAACGATCTTTGTTCAAAGCCAAGTACCAGCCCATGCACAAGCTGCTTGGATTGTACAATGTAATACAGCCCTAGGAGAACTAGAGCGTATGACACAATTCAAAGATAAATCAGCTAAACAAGCATCTGTTTCAGCAGGTCTATTAACCTATCCACCATTAATGGTAGCAGACATCATTTTATACCAAACTGATTTAGTACCTGTTGGGGATGATCAAAAACAACATCTTGAGTTAACAAGAAACTTCGTTGAACGCTTCAACAACCGTTATACAGACAAGAAAGAAAGCCCAATTCTAACCATGCCAGAATTCTACGCACCTAAAGAAGGTGGCCGTATTATGAGCTTGCAAGAACCAACCAAGAAAATGAGTAAATCTGACGAAAACAAAAAGTCATTCGTATCATTATTGGATGATCCAAAAATAATTACCAAGAAAATTAAATCTGCAATGACAGATTCTTCTGGTGAAATTTCTTACGATAAAGAAAACAAAGCCGGCGTTTCCAACTTGCTTACGATTTATTCTTCATTCGCCAACCGCCCAATTGAGGACATCGTTGCTGAGTACCAAGGTGCTGGTTACGGTAAATTCAAACAAGACTTAGCGGATGTCGTGATTTCTGTCCTTGAACCAATGCAAGAGCGTCATGCAAAATTGATGGCTTCCTCTGAATTAGATGACATCTTAGCGGATGGTGCCAAGAAAGCCAATGAAGTAGCCAATGAAACACTGGCTGCCATGGAAAAAGCAATCGGATTTAGATAAGCCGACGAAGCTAATCAATTTTACCGATTCAATTAAACAACTCTCATAGTGTGGTGTTAGCGAACCAAGTTGGCTAGCGCCACGCTTTTTTGTGAAAATTGCCCGGAACAGTTTATTTTGGAAAATAGTTTAAAAAGTATATAAATCCTTATAAAACTTGCTAATATATCATGATAGCGCACTAATTTTTGACGTGGGGGATTAGCATTGGTGAATGAAACAAAGATACATTGAATTGTATTAGTGGTGACAGCCATGATGTTTGCTGATGCTTGTGGGACTGTCCATAATGTGATTGGTGTCCCTGCCCTCTTTGTACCAAGGTTACGCCAAGTGTGTCTTGACATCCTATTATCATTATCGGTAGTCTGCTGGCCTTTATATTTGGGGGCATCTTTTCTTTAGGGGCAGTCGACATGCCATTATTACCCAATGAAATATGTGGTCGCCAACATTTTGCCAAAGTCTTTCCAATGATTGGTTTTATTTCAAATGTTGGAATTGCCTTGGCCAATACCCTAGTAGGCTATGTTTTCGACCTCGCCGGGTCTAATTCATTAGCTTTTATCATAGGTATTATCTTCCAAATCTTTGACTAAGCGCTCTTATTCATTGGCGTGAAGAGTGGACTAAACCGCAAACTAGCCTCTGAACAAGCAAGTTAAATAACCGCTCATTTTTCGCCAAGTAAGGACCACAGCTTGCTTGGTTTTTTAAATGATTTAACTTTTTTGAAAAATAGTCTGACGCTTTTGAATATTTACGGCGTATATAATTAAGTGATAGGGGGATAAAGGATGAAATTCGCACAGAAAGAAGACGAATCATTTGTCTTTGCAGTAGATCTGATTGACGAACACGGTAGAAAAATACCGATAACAGAAAGCTATTATTGCAGCCAATGTAAGGGGGCTGTTTATTTAAAGAAGGGGAAAGATACGAGACCTCATTTTGCCCACTATGCTAAAGCAATCAAAGACCACAATAAGGTGAATGAATCTGATATCCATTTTGACCAAAAGACGATTATTCACGGCCATTTAAAGGCGGTTGATTTAGAAGGTTATATAGAGCATGCAATTAAAAATCAAGTGAGGCGGGCCGATATTTTTGTGCCCAAGCAAGTCAAGGTTAGTAATAACCTAGCCATCGAATTACAGTATGCCCCAATTTCTGCTGAAGATGTCTTCAAACGCCAAGCGGATTATCAGGATGTAGATTGTCGTGTTCTATGGTTATTAGGCTACCAATCTACTTATCATAGCATTTTTGATAACAACCACAAAGGACCCACTTCTAAGACTTTGAATGCCGTCCGTCCCTTTTTACGGTATGATTACGAGTTTGGTTTTTATCTGCCTTTTTGGCATGAGGCCTCAGGTAAAGTAGTTTTATTGACACTCAACCTATACGGTCAAGGGCAAAAGCAAATTCAGATGTCAATTGAACGCTATATCAACTACTTCAATGACCATTTCACCTATGAAAAGGGGGACTTTTTGACCAGTTTATTATTTGGCAAAGACCACCCCATAATTAGTCCAGCCCCAAAAGATTTAGCCAAGTTTATTAAGAAAGTTCTTGTTAGTCCAACAGTTAATCAACAAAAAATTCTAGAAATCATTTACCAACGCCAAGTTTACTTACAAGAAGCGCCAGCGGATTTATATACCTACCAGGCAACCGCAATGTTTTCAAAAGTGGCTGACTGGGCCATTATTCTAGCTTATGTAGCCATTTATCAAAAGAATGATCCAGAATTTGAGCGGACGCATTTTGCCCAATTCGCCAATGTATTATTCGATAATCAGCTTGTCATTGACCATCCATTGTTTACCAAAGAAATCATTATTTCATGGCTGATGTGGCTATATGCTAACTACGAAAATAGTTAGCTTATTAATGTAGAAACCAACCTTCATGTGTTAAAATGAAAATACTATTAAAAAAATGGAGGTATATTATGGCAAAAATTTTTGAAGTAAAACCTAGAAATGAAGTAGATAGTGCGTTTCAATGGGACTTAACCAGTATCTTCCTAGAGGATCAAGCTTTTGAGAATGCCTTAAGTGGATTCCCAGCAAAAGCGGAGGCTTTTCAAGGCTATAAAGGCACGTTAGACCAAGGTGCTGACCAAGTGGTAACCGTATTAGAGGCGTTATTAGCGATGAGCCGTGAATTGGAAACCCTTTATGTTTATGCACATTTAAAACATGACCAAGATACAGGAGACAACAAGTACCTAACTTACAACAGTCAAGCTGGCGCCTTACTTGCTCAAGTGAGTGAAAAGATCTCTTGGTTTGAGCCAGAAGTATTAACAGTATCTGAAGATGTACAAAAAACATTGGAAGACCACGCTGAATATGGTCACTTCTTCCGTGAGTTATTTGCGAAGAAAGCGCATGTCTTATCACCAAATGAAGAGGCTTTACTTGCTGGTGCAAGCGAAATCTTTGCTGGCTCTTCAACAACTTTCTCACTTTTAAACAACGCC
>NZ_JBOEQF010000210.1:0-3670 GCF_050689315.1 Aerococcus sp. L_32 | reverse complement strand
AATGAAATGAATAATAATCTTAAAGAAAAACTATAATCCTGAATGATTCATGGTTTTTCGGTAAAGTAGGGAATCCCCTGTGTTCTCAAGGTTTTCCCATTGCGGTAGTGCACCCTCTGGGTGTACAAAGAGAACCCCAATCTGCTATGGTTAAAGCGCGAACAACAACCATAGAAAGGGGTTCTCTCCATGGCTACGTTACACGAAAACACGCGCATTTCAACCAAAAGATCTCTATTTCCCACACGGGGGAATGGGTATTCCAAACCTACCAGCAGCGGGGGACGATGGAGAACTACATCAAGGAGGAAAAGCACGGCTTCTTCCTGGACAAGACGGACAGCTCCGGCTTCCGCGAGAACCAGGCCCGCATGATTGTAAGCCTCTTGGCTTACAATATCGTCAACTTCCTGCATACCCTGTTCCTTTCCACCAGTTTCCTCTCCTACGCTGGACAACAGAAAAAGGACTATCCCCAAGTACGATTTTCACCGACGCTTGAAAAAGTCCTTTCTTTTTTTACTAGCTTTAAATGCCCTCGTCTACCTGTCCGAAACGGGAGAGTGGAGTCACCACCCATTGGGCCTCCCCTAAGATAGCCCCTTCTGGAATATAGGGTTGATTCCATTTCCTGCTGTCAAAGGAATGAACACGGAAGTCTCCAAGAAAATAGTAACTGTCTTCGGGTACTAGATATTGCCCTGCTAAGGAGTCCGGGTACTCCACATATTCCTCTGCCAACCTTTCCCCGTTGACAAAGACTTCCCCTGTTTCCTTGATGACAATCCCATCTCCAGGCAGACCGATGACCCTTTTCACGAGCACCTCATCTAGTTCTTCAGATTGAAAAACCAAGATATCACCCCGGGTAATTTCCCCCGTATCATAGAGGCGGGTGGTGAGAATACGGTCTCCCGGCTGAATGGCAGGATACATGGAAGGTGTGGGAACGGAGATAAAGAAAAACAGGAAGCGGGTAATCAGGAAGTAAAGGAGGCCGGACAAAAGCAGGAAAAATCCTGCCTGTTGGCTTCCTCTTCTAATAGATGGCCTACCTTTCAAATTCTTACACTCTTCTCTTGAGGAACCCAGCAATGGTAGTGACGAAGAAGGTTCCGGCTAATCCCCAAGGCAGCCAACTTGCTTTGGGTTCCTCTGTTTCTGGCTCAATATGTTCCCCTGCGGCTTTCGCATTTTCCACTTCATGCAAATCGTCCGTTTGGGCAGTAGGGTGCAGGTCCGCTTCCTCATGCTCCTCCCCTTCCGCCAGATGGGTGAACGTCACATAATTCATGACATACTCTCGGCCTGCGTCGACATTGCTTGTATCAAAATCCTTAGTAGCGAGAACGTCCTCAAAGGCTTCCTCCAATTGCGGCATCAGTTCGGGTTCGACAAGCTCTTCAAGAGGAGAGAGGGTGCCCGTGGCGATGCTCCTATCAGCGGCAACAATTACCTCCTCCATGGGGGTTCCTTCCGGTTTCACGCCTGTGTAGGGGGCCCCTTCCCCTTCCCGATGGATACGGACCAGATTCTCGAAGAGATACTGATCGGCTAATTTCTGAGCCTCAGGGCTATCATCTCTCACTTCCATCACCTGAGCAAAGATACCCTCAATGTCTTCTTCCCGTTCAGGCAATACCCATTTCGCGATGTAGCTAGAGTTTTCCTCCGCGAGCGCTTTTTGCGCATCGCCAATCACTGGTCCATCCATCGTATCGCAGTGGGCGCTGGCCGTCATGGGATTTAGGAACAGTGCCCCTGTGGCTGCCAAGACGGCTCCTGTTGTCATCATTATGTTCTTTCTCATATTCAATTTCTCCTTCTCTTTTTAATCATCGATTGATGGTTCTATCATAAGAAAAAAAGGAGAAAAAAAAATTGAGGAATATCAAGTTATTGCTTTTATAGTAGTTTTTCTAATCCGAAAGGCTATACTTTCGTCCATTCGCCGAGATGGTGGCCGGTTTGTAGATAAGGAGCAGGAGGGCGGCGATTGCGATGCTCGCAGTAGCAGTGGACCAGCCCGCGAAACCTCCCAAAGTATTAGACAAGGTATGGTAAAGAACCAAGAGAAAGACGCTCCCCTTTGTGGAATTGTAGAGCCAAACATAAATGACTGAGTCAATCATCACGTCGACAAACCAAGGCAGCAGCGGATACGTGGACATGACATTGTCCAAATTAAACAGGAGCGGAGCATGCCAGACTGCCCAGAGGACACCGATGATCATGCTCGCTCCCCCCTAACCCTTCCCCTTGTTTTACTTTCTATCCCCCCCTTACTCAAGGCCAAACTATTCAAAAATTATCCAGCACCCTACTACCCATTTTTAAAATCTAACCCATTTAAAGACGCAAGGGCTGACTGCCTAACCTTCCTTTTTCTGCTCAATCATATTGCCACTCCTTTCAACTTTTCTCCTTTAATTTGCGTCCATGACCTTTGAAGGCTCGTCTATATAAAGATACCTTTTTATCCGTTTGACCTTGCTAGGCTTTACTAGGTAAGCTAGGTATACTTTGTGAATGGTTAAAAGTACTGGAAGAGCATAAGGGAAAATGGTGCATTTTTATCATTTTCTTGATACAAGTTGTATCAACCTTGTATCAACAGTTAAATCGGAAGTGGGTAAAACCCTTATTCCTACTTGCTTTTTAGCACCCTTAAACTTGATACAAGCTTGATACAAGTTGATGCGCTAATGCACCACTTTTTGCAGTTACTTGATGCAGGTTAAACGTTGATTTAATAGGCTTTTGAAGCGACTTGTATCAAGGAAAAGTTTGTGAAAAAGTGCCTTTTTCCGTTAGGCCTTTCATTTTGGTAAGGTAGATTTTTAAAAAATCCTACCCATGCCTTTGAAAAATTTTTGAAGAAATTCGCCTAAAGCCTACCCATGCCTTTGGAAATTTTTTGAAGAAATTTACCTGAATCCTAGCCTGCCCCTTTGGAGTGAAGGCAAGATTTTTTGACGAAACCTAGCCTAACCCTTTTAAGATTGAGGACAAAAAAATGATGAAGCCTAGCTGAAGCTTAGCCTATCATCTTAAATTCAGAAGGCATGTTTTTGATGAGTCGCTCGAAATAAATTTGACGTAACTAGAGGCAATCGACTAGGAAGGGTACAAGAAAAAATTGCTAGGTCTGATGATAAATGAACCAATGGTTCACGATTAGATTCACTTGAACTTGCTATCATCCCACCCTGCCCTTCACGATAACAAACAAAAAAATACCAGACAGTCATCGACCATCTGGTATCAAAAACATTATATGAATTTCTCTTTACTGATTAAATTGCCTGGCGTTGTTCTGAATTATTTGCGACTGGTTCTTCGTTCTCCGCTTCAACTTCTGAAGAAAGATCTATCGTTTTCACTAGATCTTTTTCTAAAGCCATTGCTAAAACTAACTCATGTACTTCGCTATCTGACATCGCAGAATCAATCGCATCGTTACGTTTAGAATTAACGTAGTGGTCAAACTCTTTATCAAGTTGATTAGCAATCTCTCGCATCTCTTTTGCCATCTCTTTAATTGACGTTGCTAAATCGTTTAAGGGTTCTTGTTCTGAAGCAGTGAGCTGAACATCGACCTTACCGAAATCTAAATCGTTCTTACTATCCTTTAAAGTAGTTGCTAAACTTGCCCAACGTTTTTGTAATG
>NZ_JBOEQF010000209.1:0-3677 GCF_050689315.1 Aerococcus sp. L_32 | reverse complement strand
GTGGTTGGATAAGCTTTTTATTCAGACTTACCGATACCCATTAGAAATTGTTCGTCGTTTCGCCGAACAATCCCTTGCAATTGGGGTATATTGTTCGTACAATGGAGGTAACAAAAATAAAGGGGCTATTTATCATGAACTACTTACAAAAACGTATTTTAAGAGATGGTACTGTTATTGACGAAAAGATTTTGAAAATTGACTCATTCCTAAACCACCAAATCGACCCGAAAGTTATGCATGACATCCAAAGTAACTTCTTTGATTACTTTAAATCACGTGAAATTACCAAAGTATTAACAATCGAAGCAAGTGGTATTGCACCTGCTATCATGGTAGCGGCACACTTCCAAGTACCGATGTTATTTGCGAAAAAATCTGAACCATCAACACTTGCAGGACAAGATAAATTCTCAACATTAGTACATTCATTTACTAAGAATAAAACAAGCGAAATTATCATCTCTAAAGAATATTTAAATGAGAATGATAAAGTATTGATCATTGACGATTTCTTAGCGAATGGTGAAGCGAGTCTAGGTTTAATTGACTTAGTGAAACAAGCTGGTGCAGAAGTTGTTGGTGTGGGTATTTGTGTAGAAAAATCATTCCAACCAGGACGTCAACGCCTTATTGATGCGGGTGTAGATGTTTACTCAGTTTGCCGTATTGCTTCATTAGCAGGCAATAAAGTGACTTTTGTAGATGAAGAAGATGAAAAGTTAGCATAGCGGGTGGCCATTTTGAAGAATATAAATTTTAAAGATGTTTTCTCAGCTAAAACTACATTTCTTTCACTACAACATTTACTAGCTATGTATGCCGGTGCCATTGTTGTACCGCTAATCATTTCAAGTTCCCTTAATTTCACGACCCAACAGACCCTTTACCTGGTATCGGCTGACATCGTAATTTCTGGGATTGCCACTTTCTTGCAGTTATACCGCGGGAAATTTATCGGTATGGGCTTACCCGTTGTAATGGCTTGTTCCTTTACAGCGATTGGCCCTATGATTCAGGTGGGGGCTCAGTACGGCTTAGGGACCATGTTCGGCTCAGTCCTTGCAGCGGGTGTCATTATCCTACTTTTGGCGCCTATTTTTGCCAAATTGTCCCATCTATTCCCGCCACTAGTGACTGGGACCATCGTTACCTTAATTGGTGCGACCCTGATTCCTGTTGCGATTAATAATCTAGCAGGTGGCGAGGGTAGTGCAGACTACGGGAATATCGATAACTTGATTCTTGGGCTGATTACTTTCGTGATTATTCTGCTCTTATACCGCTTCACTAAAGGCTTCCTGCAGTCTATCTCTATTTTGATTGGGCTTGTGGCCGGTATGGTGATTGCTGTCTTTATGGGCAAAATGGACATCCAACCGATATTAGAAGCCTCTTGGTTCCAATTACCTATGCCTTTTGCTATCGAATCGCCAAGCTTCAATCCAGCAGCGATTTTATCGCTAACAGTGGTTGGTATTATTTCTATGATTGAAGTAACAGGTATCAACTATGCTTTAGCTGGTATGTATGATAAAGATATCGATGAAGCTGACCTTCGTCGTTCATATTTCTCAGTAGGTATCGGCTATTTACTTGCTGGTATCTTCAATACATCACCACAAACAGCCTTTTCCCAAAACGTTGGGGTTGTTCAAATGTCAGGTGAGAAACGTAAATCTATTTTCGTTAACTTGATTATCTTAATGCTACTATGTGGGTTAATTCCAAAAATTGGTGCTATTGCCACTTCTGTACCGTCAGCCGTATTAGGTGGTGCAATGATTTTCTTATTTGGTAATGTCTTATCATACGGAATCAGCGTATTGGGTGCGCAAGATTTAGCAGACAATCGTAACCAATTGATTATTGGTGCTGCAATTACAATCGGTTTAGGTGTGGCTATTGCACCTGCAGCCTTTGCACAACTGCCAGAATGGATTTCTTGGCTAACGTCTTCAGGAATCGTAGCTGGTGGTGTAACAGTTGTCTTACTAAACGCCTTCTTCCATGGCGTAAAGAAATAAATCACTTTAAAATATCTCTTTTAAATAGATAAAAAAACTCCTTGAATTTAGTTATGTTAGCTAAATTTAAGGGGTATTTTTATAGCTATGATGTTTGCAATTTTAGTCATAAATACTAAATTACTGTATGAAGAACTGACAATTGCTATTGACTCTGGATTGAAAGCAATATATGATAGCGTAATTGTGGTGTTTCTATTAAAAATGCTTATAGAGGGTTTATATATGTTTAAGAAAATAAATAAAGTACCTGCAGGGATGTTTTTGATTCCCTTGGTAGTATCACTAGTATTAGTGTCTATCTTCCCTAATATGTATGATGCAATCGGTGGTACAACACAACAAACGTTTCAAATGGGGACCAACGTTGTTATTGGACTATTGGTATTTTCAGCTGGGACAAGTTTAGATTTAAAACAAATTGTGCCTTTAATAAAACGTCATTTGCCGATAATTCTGTTTAAATTAGTTATTTCAACAATCTATATTTTAGTTTTTTATTGGTTGTTCGGCTTAGATGGCATTTTTGGCATCAACTTATTGGCTTTCGCTTGTGTGATTTACTCTTTAAACCCAGCGGTAGCACTAGCTATTCATTCAAGTTATGGGGATAAACAGTTTGGCGCCGTATACGGTATTATGGGCCTGATTGGTATGCCTTTTGCACCTTTAATTTTATTAAGTATTTTAACGGCCGATGGTGGGGCAGCAGGAATTGACTGGCAACCGATCATCTCAATCTTTGTGCCTTTAGTAGCCGGTACTATTCTAGGTAACCTAGACAAAGATTTTACCGACTTTTTTGTGCCGATGATTGGTCGCTTACTACCTTTCTTAGGGTGGAACCTAGGTGCAGCGATGAATATTCAATCAGCTGTCGCTGCAGGTTTGCCAGGTATTTTGATGGCTGGAATTTTTATGGTCTTATTATTACCATTAATACCATTTGACCGCTACATCATGAAACAAAACGCAGGGGTAGATGGTGCAGCTATTTGGAATGTAGCAGGCATGTCAGTAGCCAATCCTGCTAGTATTGCATCTGCTTTGCCGCTGGTATTTGCTGATCAATCAGCAAGTGCTACTGCTATCGTGATGATGGTATGTATCATCACTTCAATTATTTCACCTATTGTTGCACAGAAACTATATGTGAAAGAGTATGGTATTCAATCATTATAATTATCTCAATGCTTACAGAAGAGTCATGCTTACATGGCTCTTTTTTGATGTATTAAATTCATATATTTAAAAAGGCCACCTTGGACAAACAAGGCAGTCAAAACCTAGGCTTATTGCAGTGTAATTATGGGTTTTTTATGCGATAATATAATATACGAGTGATATTTTTGCCGAAATCATTTACCTGGTGATGACACAATTTTATCATGCGCAACTTTAAATTATCTACATACACCTTGTAACTTGGAAGGAGTTATCATGAACGATTTTTTCTTAACGTTAATGGAACGTAAAGACCAATTATTCACTGCTACTTACGAACATATGGCTATATCCTTACTTGCCTTGTTCATCGCCTGTGTTATTGCGATTCCACTAGCCATTTGGTTGAGTGACCACCGCAAATATGCGGAACCCGTATTACAATTTGCTAGTATCTTACAAACGATCCCCTCATTGGCCTTGTTA
>NZ_JBOEQF010000208.1:0-3678 GCF_050689315.1 Aerococcus sp. L_32 | reverse complement strand
GATCTTAGATATGGGCGAAGAATAAAATTTAAAACGGTATATTTATGATACCAATCACTTTGGGACTAATGACGATAAATGTCATTAGTCTCTTTTTTTATAATTTTTGATTTTTCCATTATCATTAACTTATCTGCTATAAACCGCCCAAAATTTTTCTATTGGCAAATTTGCAGATTTAATATAGACATATCACTTGCTATGGAGTCCACTCCAAGGTTTAGACTATGGTTTGCAAGGAAGTATGATCGGTGAATGACTTACTCAGATTGTTTCGAAACCTGGGTCAGATGGTATTAATGTTTGATTTACACTTGTTTAGAAATACATCGATGAAAAATTTGGAGGTAGAAAAATGACTAAGAAAGTATTAATTATGGTAGCCAATGGTCAAATTGCTCAATTCATTGAAGAACGTGTATTATCGTAGGGAATCATTTTCCGACTTTCATTTAACTTTGTTTTTACGGCATAAATCCCGATTAAGTCATTATGCCAATAATGACCATGTCACATTAATTGGGAGTAGTTTAGATAGTCCAGTTGATATCCAAGCAGCAGGCGTGAACCGTTTAGTCTATACCAACTTTTGGGTATTTACGGCGAAGTGCCTGGTGAATATAGACGCGAGAATAAAGTAATGATTAGCAATGGTTTGCCATCGGCGTTAATTTCCGATGAAATCATGGTGAGGTCTGATATAAATTATACAACCCTTAGATTACCTTGGTTAAATGACCCAGGAATCAAATACGAAATTACCCATAAAAATGAAACCTATCTTGGTGTATCTGGTTCATGCAAAAGTATGACAGGTGTAGTTTTACAAATTGTCGCTGATTCAAGTTTTCTTTCATACGACAGTGCAGGTATTCCTGATCCAGATATTCACGGGGGAGACCGTCCAGTATATTAACATTAGAAATAAAAAAATAATGAATAGGGGTGAATAGAAGTGAATATAAAAAAAGCTGCGGAAATGTTTGATTTAACTGTAGATACTTTAAGATACTACGAACGTGTTGGTGTTATACCACCCGTTCACCGTAATGAGAGTGGTTATCGAGATTTTACAACCAATGATTTAAATTGGATTTTTCTAGCAAAAAGTTTGCGAAATGCTGGCTTGTCGATTGAATCTTTAATCGAATTTGCCCAGTTGGCCCAGTTGCGTAAAACAGAAAATGTCGAATTTGCTCAGAAACAAATTTTAGCCGATCAATTAGAAGAATTAGATGCCAAATTGGCAGAAATGCAAGAGGTTAGAGATTTACTCGTATATAAAATCGATACTTATGATGACCACATCGCAAAATTTAAATCCGGAGAAATAACTGCTGATAAAGTTGAAAAAATTTGGGACCGTAAAAAGTAGAATGTTTTACTTGCTATGGACTTCACTTCAAGGTTTAGGATACAAGATGTAAAGAAAATTTGAGGAGGAACGTGAAATGCAAACAATCACTTTAAATAATGGTGTAGAAATACCACAACTAGGATTTGGGGTCTATCAAATTCCCTTAGAGGAAACAGCAGAAGCTGTTTATCAAGCAATAAAAGTTGGTTATCGTTTAATCGACACTGCAACTATTTATGGTAATGAAAGAGAAACAGGTCAAGGCATCAAACGAGCAATCGACGAAGGGTTGGTTAGGAGAGAGGACCTTTTTGTAACTTCCAAATTATTTATTCTTCAAGCCCCCGAAGAAAAGGCGGCTGAAACGATTGAACAATCTCTGAATGTAATGGGATTAGAGTATCTAGACCTTTATTTGATTCACCAACCATATGGTGAAATATACGGTGCTTGGCGTGCATTAGTAGCTGGTCAAAAGTCTGGTAAATTACGTGCTATTGGAATTTCAAATTTTAAATCTTCAAAAATGATTGAATTTGTTGGCTTAAATGAAGTGACACCTCAAATCAATCAAATCGAAGTGAATCCATGGAATCAACGAATTGAAGATCAAGAATGGCATGAAAAATATGGCGTTCAAGTTGAAGCATGGGCACCATTTGCAGAAGGTCGTCATGATCTATTTACTAATCCTATATTAGCTGAAATTGGTAGACAATATGGAAAATCAATTGGACAAGTGGTTCTTCGCTGGTTAATTCAAAGGGGGATAGTGGCTTTAGCCAAATCAGTTCGTCCTGAGCGGATGGCAGAGAATATAGATATTTTTGATTTTGAACTTTCATCAGAAGATGTAGAAAAAATCACATCTTTAGACATGAAAGAATCTGCCTTCTTTGATCATGATGACCCGCAACAAGTAGAATGGTTCATTAATAGAATGTTGGATACAGAAGAATAATGATGAAGTTAATCAATTTACACACGAATATATAGCCAAGCCGTGAATAATAGACTGTGGCATCAGACATGTGAGATTGATGCTACAGTTTTTCTATGAAAATTAGCTGGCTACTTTCTATAATTACTTCTTGATACATAGATTAAACCTAATCTCGTGACGCAATAATCACGGCTTTTGTTAGAATTTTTAAATGAAAGATGTACTATTGTTAGTTGGCGCTGCTCAGTTAGGGATGGCCATTGCCGGTCGTGTAGGTTTTAACTATAAGATTCTAATTGGTGACAAAAAAATTGACAATGTCATCGCGATTGCGGATACTTTGGAGGGGGCTGGATATGATATTGTAGCCACTGAAATTGGTAAAGCGGATAAGGATTCAATCGCCACTTTTATTGAAAAAGAACAATCCTACGGTGAAATTGACCTGTTGATTAATGTAGCGAGTGTGTCCCCAAATCAAGGATCCAATGAAACCATCATGCCAACTTTAACTGCCGAAGAGGACAGATAATTGGCGACAGCACCAGTAGACCAATTGTTAGATTTAGACTTGTTCTAAACTGGCAATGTCAAGAACTCTTTCCATGCCTACCAATTGGCTAAAAGAGGAAACGGGTCATGGCTGAAGCCGTTATATAGGGCAAAAAGGGTGCCCGTATTAATGAGATTTCACCTGGTATTATTGTCACACCCTTGGCACTTGACTAATTTAATGACCCACGCGGCGATTTCTATAAAGATATGTTCGCGAAGAGTCCAGTGGGGCGTCCAGGAACGGCGGATGAAGTGGCTAATCTAGCGTCAATCTTAATGAGCAGTGATGGCGCCTTTATTACCGGATCAGATTTCTTGATTGACGGTTTGGCAACAGAAACTTTTCATTATGGCAGTTGATATAGCGAATAATCAAACGAAATCATTTTGATAAAGAACATTTTAAAATCAGAAAGGGCGTAATAATATGAAAGCAGCAATTTTTAATGAACCAGGAAATATGACCGTCACTAACATGGATCGACCGCAAATTCAGGCACCACACGATGCCATTATCCGCGTTGTTCGTGCATGTGTTTGTGGATCCGACTTATGGTGGTACCGAGGTATTAATGATAAGGCTTCAGGCTCACAAACAGGCCACGAAGCGATTGGAATTGTCGAAGAAGTTGGGGAAGCAGTTAAAAATGTCCAAGTAGGTGACTTTGTTATCGTACCATTTACCAATGGCTGTGGGCACTGCGCTGCATGTAAGGCAGGATTTGACGGCGATTGCACGACTTTCACTGGTGGCGCCTTAGGTTTCCAAGCTGAATACCTATGTTATGCATCAGGAGACTGGGGGCTTGTGAAAATTCCTGGC
>NZ_JBOEQF010000207.1:0-3683 GCF_050689315.1 Aerococcus sp. L_32 | reverse complement strand
CAACAAGGCTAATGAGGGGATCGTTTGCAATATACTAGCAAATTGTAATACGGGTTCCGCATATTTGCGGTGGTCACTCAACCAAATGGCTAGTGGAATTGCAATAACACAGGCGATGAACAAGGCAAGTAAGGAAATAGCCATATGTTCGTAAGTAGCAGTGAATAATTGGTCTTTACGTTCCAATAACGTTAAGAAAAAATCGTTCATGATAACTCCTTCCAAGTTACAAGGTGTATGTAGATCATTTAAAATTGCGCAAGATAAAATTGCGTCATCACCAGGTAAATGATTTCAGCAAAATTATCACTCGTATGTTATATTATCGCATAAAATTCCATATTTACATTGCAATAAGCCTGTGTTTTGACTGACTTTTTTGCCCCAAAGTCATCCTATTAAATTGATGAATTCACCGTATAAAAAAAGAGCCATGCAAGCATGACTCTTCTGTAAGCATTGAGATAATTATAATGATTGAATACCATACTCTTTCACATATAGTTTCTGTGCAACAATAGGTGAAATAATTGAAGTGATGATACATACCATCATTACAATAGCAGTAGCACTTGTTGATTGGTCTGCGAAGACTAATGGTAAGGCAGACGCGATACTAGCTGGATTGGCTACTGACATACCTGCTACGTTCCAGATAGCTGCCCCATCTACCCCGGCATTTTGTTTCATGATGTAGCGGTCAAATGGAATTAATGGCAGTAATAAGACCATGAAGATTCCGGCCATCAAAATACCTGGCAAACCTGAAGCGATAGCTGATTGAATATTCATCGCTGCACCTAAGTTCCAACCTAAGAAAGGTAGTAAACGACCAATCATTGGTACGAAGAAGTCGGTGAAATCTTTATCTAGGTTACCTAAAATAATACCGGCTAATAAAGGTACAAAGATTGAGATAATGGTTTGCCAGTCAATTCCTGCTGCCCCACCATCAGCTGTTAAAATACTTAGTAAAATTAATGGAGCAAATGGCATCCCTATTACGCCCATGATACCGTATACCGCACCAAATTGTTTATCCCCATAACTTGAATGGATAGCTAGTGCTACGGCTGGGTTTAAAGAATAGATCACACAAGCAAAAGCCAATAGGTTAATGCCAAAAATGCCATCTAAACCAAACAACCAGTAGAAAACTAAAATATAGATTGTTGAAATCACTAACTTAAACAGAATCATTGGTAAATGACGTTTTATTAAAGGCACAATTTGTTTTAAATCTAAACTTGTCCCCGCTGAAAATACCAATAGTCCAATCACAACGTTGGTCCCCATTTGAAACGTTTGTTGTGATGTACCGCCGATTGCATCATACATATTAGGGAAGATAGACACTAATACTAATGACACTACCATTGGAATCAAGAACATACCCGCTGGTACTTTATTTATTTTCTTAAACATATATAAACCTCTCTTTTATCATTTTTAAATGAACCTCTACAATTACGCTATCATATATTGCTTTCAATCCTTAGTCAATAGCAATTGTCCGTTTTTCACACAGTAATTTAACATTTATGACTAAAATTGCAAAGATCATAGCCATAAAAATACCCCTTGAATTTAGCTAGCATAACTAAATTCAAGGAGTTCCTTCGTCTATTTAAACGAGATATTTTTAAAATAATTTATTTCTTTACGCCATGGAAGAAGGCATTTAATAAGACAACTGTTACACCACCAGCTACGATTCCTGAAGATGTTAACCAAGAAATCCATTCTGGCAATTGCGCAAAGGCTGCAGGTGCAATAGCCACACCTAAACCGATTGTAATTGCAGCACCAATAATCAATTGATTACGATTATCTGCTAAATCTTGCGCACCCAATACGCTGATTCCGTATGATAAGACATTACCAAATAAGAAAATCATTGCACCACCTAATACGGCTGACGGTACAGAAGTGGCAATAGCACCAATTTTTGGAATCAAACCACATAGTAGCATTAAGATAATCAAGTTGATGAAAATGGTTTTCCGCTTTTCACCTGACATTTGTACTACGCCCACATTTTGGGAGAAAGCAGTTTGTGGTGATGTATTGAAGATACCAGCAAGTAAATACCCAATCCCTACTGAGAAATATGAACGGCGAAGATCTGCTTCATCGATGTCTTTATCATACATACCAGCCAAGGCATAGTTGATACCTGTTACTTCAATCATAGAAATAATACCAACCACTGTTAGCGATAAAATCGCTGCTGGATGAAATGATGGCGACTCAATTGCAAAAGGCATCGGTAGTTGTACCCAAGACGCCTCTAGAATAGGTTGCATGTCCATTTTCCCCATAAAGATGGCAATAATCATACCCGCAACTAGTCCAATCAAAATAGAGATAGATTGAAGAAAGCCTTTAGTAAAGCGATATAGTAAGAGGATAATCAGGAAGGTAATTAATCCCAAGATTAAATTATCAATACTACCGTAGTCTGCACTACCCTCGCCACCTGCTAGATTATTAATTGCCACAGGAATTAAAGTTGCACCAATTAGGGTCACGATAGTCCCTGTCACTAGCGGTGGAAATAGGTGGGATAGTTTAGCAAAGATCGGCGCCAATAGTAGGATGATGACACCAGCTGCAAGGACTGAGCCGAACATGGTCCCTAAACCGTACTGACCACCCACCTGAACCATCGGGCCAATCGCTGTAAAGGAACAAGCCATTACAACGGGTAAGCCCATACCGATAAATTTACCCCGGTAGAGTTGTAGGAATGTTGCAATCCCTGAGATAACAATATCTGCTGAGACAAGGTATAGCGTCTGTTGGGTTGTGAAGTTTAGAGAACTTGAGATAATTAACGGTACCACAATAGCACCGGCATACATAGCTAGTAAATGTTGTAGTGAAAGAAATGTAGTTTTAGCTGAGAAGACATCTTTGAAATTAAAGTTTTTCAAATTGGCCACCTGCTTACGCTAATTCTTCGTCTTCTTCATTTACAAAGGTCACTTTATTACCTGCTAATGAAGCAATACGGCAAACTGAGTAAACATCTACACCGGCGTCGATTAGGCGTTGACGGCCTGGTTGGAATGATTTTTCTACACAAATACCCACACCAACAACTTCTGCACCAGCTTGTTTCACTAAGTCAATTAAACCTAGACTCGCTTCACCATTCGCTAAGAAATCGTCAATGATCAGTACTTTATCATTTTCATTTAAGTATTCTTTAGAGATGATAATTTCGCTTGTTTTATTCTTAGTAAATGAATGTACTAGTGTTGAGAATTTATCTTGTCCAGCAAGTGTTGATGGTTCAGATTTTTTGGCAAATAACATCGGTACTTGGAAGTGTGCAGCTACCATGATAGCAGGTGCAATACCACTTGCTTCGATGGTTAATACTTTGGTAATTTCACGTGACTTGAAGTAATCAAAGAAGTTACTTTGGATGTCATGCATCACTTTCGGGTCGATTTGGTGGTTTAAGAATGAGTCAATTTTCAAAATCTTTTCATCGATGACTTGACCGTCTTTTAAAATACGTTTTTGTAAGTAGTTCATGATAAATAGCCCCTTTATTTTTTGTTACCTCCATTGTACGAACAATATACTTCTATTGCAAGGGATTGTTCGGTGAACCTACGACCAATTTCTAATGGGTATCGGTAAATCTGAATAAAAAGCTTATCCAACCACAA
>NZ_JBOEQF010000206.1:0-3750 GCF_050689315.1 Aerococcus sp. L_32 | reverse complement strand
GGAGCCAATCCAAGCAGCGACAACAGTGCCGTCTACTGATGAAATAACCAATGAAGTGGACGATTTTACTCAAGACATTGCGATTGAAACCAATCAAGCGAGACAAATCTTTTTACAACGACAAGCTAAAGAAGCTGAAGAACGTAAGAAAAAACAATTTTTTGGAAAAGAGTGGGATGAATGGAAAGATATGATTATATAAGTATCGGTGGCGGGAGTGCCGGTATCGCATCAGCAAACCGTGCCGCTGAATATGGGGCTAAAGCTTTAATTATTGAGAAAAGAGACGTTGGGGGTACTTGCGTAAATAGAGGTTGTGTACCCAAGAAAATTTCTTGGCACGGGACTATGCTGAGAGACCAAATCAACGAATATGGGTCTGCATATGGCCTAAACTTCACTGAAGAAGACCCGGTTAACTACGCAGCTTTAAAAGCCAATAGAGATGCCTATATTGATCGTGTCCATGGTGGCTATGCGTCAGGTTTTAAATCTCGTGGCACCCATTATTTAGAGGGTGAAGCGAAATTTATCGACAACCACACAGTAGAAGTTGATGGCGTTCAATATACAGCGCCACATATCGCCATTGTGCCAGGCGGTCGTCCGCGTTTAATCGACCTACCAGGTATTGATTTAGTAGATACTTCTGACGACTTCTTCGAGTGGGAAACTTTACCAGAAAGCGTCTTAATCATTGGTGCAGGTTATGTGGCAACCGAATTTGCGGGTGTTCTAAATGGCCTAGGTGTCAAAACAACTCAAGCTGTTCGTCATGATCGTCCTTTAAGAGGATACGACCAAGCAATTATCGAAGTCTTAGTTGATGAAATGAAGAAAACAGGCATTGAATTGCTGACAGAAAGCGACCCAGAATCCATTGAAAAATTAGCTGATGGTTCACTTCGTGTAAACTTTAAAAATGGCCTCCATGCTGACGCTGAAAAAGTAATTTATGCTATCGGTCGTACACCAAATACGGATAATATCGGTTTAGAAAATACCGATGTTGAACTAACAAAATCTGGCCACATCAAAGTGGATGACTACCATAACACGAATGTAGAAGGTTTATATGCCTTTGGTGACGTCATTGGTAAAGTTGAATTAACACCAGTAGCCATTATGGCTGGTAGAACCTTGTCAGATACCATTTTTAATGGTGCTGAGCCTTATTTACTAGACTATAACACTGTACCAACTGTCATCTTTACTCACCCAGCAATCGGATCTATTGGCTATTCAGAAGAGGCAGCTAAAGAAAAATTTGGTGCGGACAAGGTGAAAGTGTATACTTCAAACTTCACGCCAATGTATTCAGCAGTTTCAGAAAATCGCCAACCAGCCCGGTTGAAATTGATTACCCAAGGCGACGATGAAGTGGTTGTAGGCGTTCATGGGATTGGCTATGCCGTAGAAGAAATGATGCAAGGTTTTGCGGTCGGTGTTCGTTTAGGCTTAACCAAGAAACAATTCGACCAAACAATTGCCATCCATCCTACAGGTGCTGAAGAGTTTGTAACGATGCGATAAAGATAATTAAAAACGTCTATAGTGGACTTGTAGTCCATATAGACGTTTTTTTATTATTTTTAAAAATAGGCGCACTTTCAGTCTAGTGATATACCCGTTCAATATAAATCTGGAAACCTGTATCTGTAACATCAAAAGTAACATAATCGATAACCGCAGCCAAAATTTCTGTATTAAAAGTATCATTACGAATGCCTAGAAGGTCTTCATAATAATATTCAATTTCAGGTTGTCTTTTAGCATTTAGGTCATCTAATTGATCAATAAAAGATTGTGGAAGATCAGCTTTTTTACCGTCAAATTTAATGACAGAAGTAGATTGTTTATCGGTCGCAATGGATAAATCCATTTGATATTTATTAATTTCATAGTCATCAAATAAGTTCATAAATTCTGATACAATACGATTAACCTTTGCGTATTCTCTCATGTTCGTTAATTCTCTCCTTTATGACATCAAATATAGGGACAAGGAAGGCTGCGACGAACCCTCCAGAAAAGCCGTTATTATATAGATTTAATCCGGCGTGGGCATTACCGGTGTTATTCACAACGGCTGCATGTAAGGCACCAGCAATAAGACCTGCTCCCCATCCATAATGTCCAGCAATTGGCGCAAGGGTAGTACCGAATAATGCGGCTAATAGTGCACTAGTTGTATTAGGATTGTCGATATGCATGGCAATTTGCATCAAATATATACCAGCCATGATAGGAATAACATTAAATGGATGTTTACCAAACGCTGCAAAACCTACGACAGTCAAGACACCACCGACAACTGCACCTTCTAATTGACCACCAACAATATGCACATATCCAATAGCAATAAAACCAAGGATACCCATATTCATTAAGGTAATAGGTGTACCAAATTCAATTACAATATCTGAAATTAACTGTCCAGAAGATTTACGTAATTTCATATACCCTTTAAATGAATAATCATTCAAGATAAATCCAGATAAGAAAAGCACGAGTGAAAAGAGGATAAAGAACCAAGTAACCAGCGAACTAGATAATTGTTGTGGTTCAATGTCGTAAGTTACTGGTAATTCAAAAACCCGCATAATCGATGCAATTACTAAACCAATAACGCCAGCAGTGAAGCCAATATTATATAGATTAAATCCTTGGTGGAATCGTAGAAAGCTGGCTGAAACTGGGTGGATTACGAAACCAATAATTACACCCGCCATTATACCAATTGGCATCCCTATGAAAATAGGCAATCCCTGGCCAAATGTGATTAAGGATACTACTGGGCTTAGTGCAGATGAAAAAAGGGCACCCAATAGTAAGTTGGCAATCGGCGTATTAGAATACTTGCTATAAAGATAAGTACCGATTAGAAAAGGAATCGAATTATACAAGTTTTTTCCAAAGAAGGAAAATCCCATAACTGTCAATACAGCAGCTAAAAGGGGACCAGTAATTTTAGGGGCGTTACGATGTATAAAAAAAGTATTAGCTAAAGTTAAAGTTCCTACGTTAAAAAAAGTTGCACCTATTCCACCAACTTCAAAGTAGTCCGTAATTAGATTACTAGGCGATAAAAGGATTGTCCAATAACCAGATATCAAAGAACTGGGCGATTGAACACTTAGGCCAAATAATATAAAAATGCTTGCTACTGTATAGAAGAATAAGGGTTTTATTTCAGTTTTACCGAAGAATAGATATAAAAAACGATGTAGTTGATTGTTGATCGTATTACGCATTTAAAACCACCTTTATTATTAGAATAGAATTTATTTATATTTTTATATTAGCAAGAAGTTGATAGGTAGACAAGCAAAAATTGCAAAGGTATATAATGAGATAAACTCAGGAAAAACAGATCATATGACAAAATGTAAAAGGGCTATGACGGAAGTGTCACAGCCCTTTGTAGCTTAAAAAGCAAATAGATAAAATTGTTATTTGTTTAATTCTGACCCAACATCAAATTTTTCGTCCCAACCAGTAGCACGGATAATGAATTTACCGATTTCTACGTAAAGTACTACAGAAGCAGCAGCTAATAGAATTACAATCCACATTTCCATAGCCATTGGGTCACCTAACAAGTGAACAGTACCGAAGGCGTCGTTTAGACCTGGTACGAATACAGTAATTAACATCAATACTGTTGAAGCTAATACTGCGATGTTTAACCACTTGTTGTCGAATGGATTTGAAGCAAATAGTGACTTGAATACTGACTTAGAGTTGTAT
>NZ_JBOEQF010000205.1:0-3774 GCF_050689315.1 Aerococcus sp. L_32 | reverse complement strand
TGAGCTTCTAACGACTTAATTCATCTCTATCTCGTGTTCGAGTTTCATTTCTATGAATTTTTTCAAACTCTCCACCTTTTACAAACTCTTTAATTTCACTCACAAGGTTATTCATGAGCTTTTCAGCTTGTCTAACAGTTGCACCAAGGGTATTTTCCATAAACTGATTAAAACCTCTGTAAATGCCCTTAATTTCGTTTTTAAGCGATTTATTCTCTTTCTCCAACGAATCAATTTTCTCTAAATTATTATTAAATCTATCTGCCAAATCATTGTAATCACGCACTACCTCTTTGTATTTGCCTTTTACGTAATCAATTCTTTTTGGTAAATCTGTTTCTGCATATTTTTTTAGTTGCTCATTCGATTTATATAAATCTTCATAGCCTTGTATTAAAGCATTTAATTTACTTTCAGGGATAATCACATTTCCTGTTTTTCGTTCTTCATTTTTCGTAAATTCATGACGTAACTTACCAATTCCAATCGTTTCGCCACTTGGTACTTTGACCGTTTTCGTTTCGTCTTTTAAATCTAAACTTTCTTTGTTGATTGTTGGTGTTTTATCGTTCGATAACGCTAAAACTTCTGACTTTCGCTGTTCCAGCGTGGTAGTCATCTCTTTTAATTCGTCCTTTGCCTTTTTATATTCAGGCACCGTTAAATTTTTACGTTCTGACCCTTTTTCGCCACGTTCAAGCTCAAAACCACGCTCATTTAAATACTTTGGCAATTCGTCTTGTACCGCCTGTAAAGCTTGACGATTAAAAATAGTCTTTGCTGATAACCGCTTTTCCGCATTAAAAGGCACAATACCTAAGTGCATATGCGGTGTTGTTTCGTCTAAGTGAACTTGAGCGTAGCGGATATTCTCATCACCAAATTTTTCAGCGAAGTAATCTTTCGACTGTTCGAAAAAGTCTTTAATTTCTTTATCGTCTTTATCTTTAAAAAATTGGTTGTCAGAAGTTATGATCCATTCGTTTATTAATACAGCATCTTTTCTGACAGCACGACTACTCGATTTATTTTCGTTAATAAATTGCTGAATATCTGTTTTGTAATTCTCTGTGCGATTGACTAAGTCATAATTCAAATACGAGCGTTCCGTATCAATATCTTTGTTTGAATGATTGTCAGTTAACCGTTGATTATGATTACCCATGCCGACTAAATTGCCAGCTTTCATCTTCTGCATTCTCGCCACTACAAATGACATATAAACACTCCTAACTTCGGTACAGCTTCCATGTAAAGTATAACCCACTATACTTTACTTCGTAAAGGTGGGCTCGCCGAGGGGTCTTGCAGACGGCTCTATCGGCTCTTTTGAGCCGAGTATCAGCGCACCCTTATGGTGCAATTAGCTGATACCTGTTTGACGATTTGCTGCCCTACTATTCTAGTAGGTATGCAAACCTCAAACCAAAATAAAAGCCCCCTTCGACTTTCGTCAGGGGGCTTTTATTTAATCCATATGGTGAATAAATATCGCTTGTAACGCATTCAAAGAATCTTGGTGTTCTTCATCTACCTCAACTTCTTTTAACGCTTTTTGAAGAACACCAATCTCCTCCCTCGTCAAAGTATGCTTAACACCGTATTCAAGATAAATTGAATTATCCCATTCCATTTTCGTCACCTATCCCTTTATTTCTCCAGTTTCTTTGTCATAATCAGAACGACCATATCGGCGCTCTTGATAGACAGCATCAAAATATAATCTTAATAAGCCTGTATGCGAACGTAAAACTGAATTAATCACTTTCATACTCGGTAAATTATATTCAGTTCCATGATTTCTCACAAACCTTCTTAGTTCTCGCATATTTGCTAAATCATGTTCATCGATTAAATCACACACTTCATTCAACATATCATCTTTATCTTCAACATCTAACGTTATATAACGATCGATATCAAAATTATTAATTAACTTAATATCTTTACGACTATACTTATATTTACTTTTTGCTAAAGCATCCTTAGATTCATGCGTTAAATACAAATACATATTTTCAATACTTGTAACAATAATTTTCACTAAAGCAACACTCTTATCACCTAAAAGACCTTTAATTTTAAAACGAACACTATCTGCTGTTACAGGATTTTTAGCAACATAAATCACATGGTAATGTGCTTTTTTATACTCTTGTCCTTCTACATCACTTTTATCTTTATCATGTAATGGGCTAATTGCAATTGGAACTCCAATCGATTCTAATCTCATTTCCCAATCATTCGGAATACTTTCTGGATACAACAAAAATGTAAAATATCTTGCTTTATCTTTTGCCATAAAAATTACACCTTCCTAGTTACCATACTAGGAAAACAAGGGAAAATTTGATAAACTTAAATTGCGAATTCAAAGAATATCAAATCTTATGAGCCCTTGCTTTTTCTAGCAGGGCTTTTTTTTATTTTTCTAAATCTTTAATCACTACAAAACGAATATATGACGACAGAGACATCCCTAAAGATTCCGCTTTTTCAGATATACGCTGTTTTAACGATGCAGGAACTATAACATTAATATTTTCTTTTTTTTCAGATTTTTCAGACACTATAATCACCTCATAAATAAAATAACATATTATTTTATTTATAACAATTTAAATAATGTAATATTTTATTTTGTGCCAATTTCTCGCCAATTTCTCGCCAATTTCTCGCTCACTTCTCGCCAAGGCAAAACCCTTGAGCAAGTAAGGATAAAGCATCAAAAAAAATGAATTTGGCACTCGGCACTTAAAAGGGGGGTCGTAGTACCCCCCAGAAGTTGGTCGATTTTTTCAAAATCTCCCCCATAGTTTTTTGTTTTCAACCTTTTTTTAACAAAAAACATCTAAAAACACTGTTATATCAGCATTTATTTAGTTATTATAAAAATGTAGTTGTTTCTATATAGTATCAAGACAAGAAGAAACTCGTTTTCAACTCGTTTCAAATTCCCAAGTTAGGAGGGATAAAATGAAAAATAATAATGTAACAGAAAAAGATTTATTTTATATTTTAGATTTATTTGAACACATGAAAGTAACTTATTGGTTAGATGGTGGCTGGGGGGTAGATGTATTAACTGGAAAACAACAAAGAGAACACAGAGATATAGATATAGATTTTGACGCTCAACACACTCAAAAAGTTATACAAAAATTAGAAGATATCGGATACAAAGTAGAAGTTGATTGGATGCCTTCACGTATGGAACTTAAGCATGAAGAATATGGGTATTTAGATATTCATCCTATAAATCTAAATGATGATGGATCAATTACCCAAGCAAACCCAGAAGGTGGTAATTATGTTTTCCAAAATGACTGGTTTTCAGAAACTAATTACAAAGGTCGAAAAATACCATGTATTTCAAAAGAAGCTCAACTTCTTTTTCATTCTGGTTATGATTTAACAGAAAAAGACCATTTTGATATAAAAAATTTAAAATCAATAACATAATTGCTTTATTCCAATTGCTTTATTGACGTTGAGCCTCGGAACCCTTTTAAAAACCGTGGGCTTCCGCCCACACCTGACAAACGCAATGCGTTTGATCATGCCTCTGAAAAGTGAGTAAACAGTCATACCTGTTGGCTTTTCTGTCGGTTTACAAAAGCTAAATGACAACAAAAAAAGCTGCAAGGGTAAATGCACTCACTACGTTCGCCCTTGCTGCTTTTTCTATTGCCATTTTTAACGCTTATGCCGACGAAAAGACCAAACAGGTATAAATATACTCGAATTGATTTAAAACGCCTTAAAACGCAAATA
>NZ_JBOEQF010000204.1:0-3789 GCF_050689315.1 Aerococcus sp. L_32 | reverse complement strand
AGAGCCGATCCAAGCAACGACAATAGAGCCGTCTACTGACGAAATAATAAATGAAGTGGACGATTTTACGAAAGATATTGTGATTGAAACCAATCAAGCGAGAAAAATCTTTTTAAAACGACAAGCTAAAGAAGCTGAAGAACGTAAGAAAAAACAAATTTTTGGAAAAGAGTGGGATGAATGGAAAGATATGATTATATAAGTATCGGCGGTGGGAGTGCTGGTATCGCATCAGCAAACCGTGCCGCTGAATATGGGGCTAAAGCTTTAATTATCGAGAAAAGAGATGTTGGCGGTACCTGTGTAAATAGAGGTTGTGTACCTAAGAAGATTTCTTGGCATGGCACGATGCTCAGAGACCAGATCAACGAGTACGGTTCTGCATATGGCCTAAACTTCACTGAAGAAGGTCCAGTTGACTACCCTGTATTAAAAGCCAATAGAGATGCTTATATTGACCGCATTCACGGTGGTTATGCATCTGGTTTTAAATCTCGTGGGACCCATTATTTAGCGGGTGAAGCGAAATTTATCGACAACCACATAGTAGAGGTTGACGGCGTTCAATATACAGCGCCACATATCGCCATCGTTCCAGGTGGCCGTCCACGTTTAATTGACCTACCGGGTATTGATTTAGTAGATACTTCTGACGACTTTTTCGAATGGGAAACTTTACCAGAAAGCGTCTTAATCATTGGTGCAGGTTATGTGGCAACCGAATTTGCGGGCGTATTAAATGGCCTAGGTGTCAAAACAAGCCAAGCTGTTCGACATGACCGTCCTTTAAGAGGATACGATCAAGCAATTATCGAAGTCTTAGTTGATGAAATGAAGAAAACGGGCATTGAATTGCTGACTGAAAGCGATCCTGAATCCATTGAACAATTAGCTGATGGTTCACTTCGCGTAAACTTTAAAAATGGCCAACATGCTGACGCTGAAAAAGTGATTTACGCCATCGGACGTACACCAAATACAGATAATATCGGTTTGGAAAATACAGATGTTAAATTAACAAAATCAGGCCACATCAAAGTGGATGACTACCATAATACCAATGTGGAAGGCTTATATGCCTTTGGTGACGTTATAGGTAAAGTTGAATTAACACCGGTAGCCATTATGGCGGGTAGAACCTTATCGGATACCATTTTTAATGGTGCTGACCCGTACTTATTAGACTATGACACAGTACCAACTGTCATCTTTACCCATCCAGCAATCGGGGCGATTGGTTATTCAGAAGAGGCAGCTAAAGAAAAATTTGGTGCGGACAAGGTGAAAGTGTATACTTCAAACTTCACGCCAATGTATTCAGCAGTTTCAGAAAATCGACAACCAGCACGGTTTAAATTGATTACCCAAGGCGACGATGAAGTGGTTGTTGGTGTTCATGGGATTGGTTATGCTGTAGAAGAAATGATGCAAGGTTTTGCGGTTGGTGTTCGTTTAGGATTAACCAAGAAACAATTCGACCAAACAATTGCCATCCATCCAACAGGCGCAGAAGAATTCGTCACCATGCGCTAAATTTAATAGCATACAAAAAAAGCGTCCATCGGGGATCAAAAATCCTAATGGACGCTTTTCGTATGGATGTAAATAAATATAGATGCAAATATATTCATTTTCCTTGATTTAATTTTTTAGTGATATACGCGCTCTATATAGATTAGAAAGCCGGTCTCAGTTACGTCAAAGGTAACGTAGTCGATGGCTGCCGCTAAGATTTCTGTATTAAAAGTATCGTTTCGAATACCTAGTAAGTCTTCGTAATAATATTCAATTTCAGGCTGTCTTCTCGCATTCAAATCATCTAGCTGGTCGATGAATGATTGGGGTAGGTCAGCTTTTTTGCCATCGAACTTAATCACTGAAGTGGATTGTTTATCTGTCGCGATACATAGATCCATCTGATATTTGTTAATATTATATTCATCAAACAGGTTCATGAATTCCGACACTATTCGGTTAACTTTTGCGTATTCTCTCATGTTCTTCAATTCTCTCCTTAATGACATCTAGAATAGGGATTAAAAAGGCAGCGACAAACCCGCCAGAAAAGCCATTATTATAAAGGTTTAACCCGGCATGGGCATGACCCGTATTATTGACAACAGCAGCGTGTAGGGCACCAGCAATTAAGCCCGCGCCCCAACCGTAATGTCCGGCAATTGGCGCTAGGGTGGTACCGAATAGGGCTGCAAGTAATGCGCTCGTAGAATTCGGATTGTCGATATGCATGGCAATTTGCATCAAGTAAATCCCCGCCATAATCGGTATTACATTGAAAGGGTGCTTACCAAAAGCTGCAAAGCCTATAACAGTCAACACGCCCCCTACAACAGCCCCCTCCAACTGACCGCCGACAACGTGGACATAGGCAATGGTAATCCCGCCAAGAATCCCCATATTCATCAGGGTAATCGAGGTACCAAATTCAATCACAAAATCCGAAATTAGTTGCCCAGAGGACCGTCGTATTTTCGTGAAGCCTTTAAATGAGTAATCATTCAGAACGAATCCAGCTAAAAATAGGATAAGTGAGAAAATGATGAAAAACCAGGTAACAATAGGACTAGAAAATTGCTTGGGTTGGATATCATAAGTCACTGGAAGTTCAAACACCCGCATGATGGACGTAATAATCAGCCCAATAACCCCAGCGGTGAAGCCAATATTGTACAAGTTGAACCCCTGATGGAACCGTAAGAATGACGCTGAAACAGGATGGATGACAAATCCAATCACCACTCCAGCTAAAATCCCAATAGGCATCCCCACATAAATAGGTAAGCCTTGGCCGAAAGTGATTAATGAAACCACAGGGCTTAAGGCAGATGAAAAAAGAGCACCTAAAAGTAAGTTGGCAATCGGTGTATCTGAATATTTACTGTAAAGGTAGGTGCCGATTAGGAAGGGTATTGAATTGTAGAGGTTCTTTCCGAAGAAAGAAAATCCCATAACCGTTAATACCGCTGCTAAGATTGGCCCAGTAATTTTAGGCGCAGTCCGGTGGACAAAAAAAGTATTGGCCAAAGTTAAGGTCCCCACATTAACAAAGGTTGCCCCAATACCGCCTACTTCAAAGTAGTCAGTGATAAGATTACTTGGCGACAAAAGGATGGTCCAATAGCCCGTAATCAGCGAATTTGGGGCTTGGACACTTAGCCCAAAAAGGATAAATACTGTGGCAACTGTATAGAAAAACAAAGGTTTGATTTCTGTTTTCCCGAAGAATAGATCTATAAAACGATGTACTTGTCTATTGATTGTTATACCCATTAAAAACCGCCTCAATTTAGAGAATAGAATAAATTTATTTGTATTTTAATATTAGCAAGAACAAGAGGGGTAAACAAGAAAAAGATGCAAGGATAGGAAGATTAGGTGACAAAATTTTGGGTATAAGAAAAGAGCTGAGAACGAAGTTCACAGCTCCTTTGTAACTATCACTAGTTATGATTATGGTATCGAAATCTAATTAATTATTTGTTTAATTCTGACCCCGCATCAAATTTTTCATCCCAACCAGTAGCACGGATAATAAATTTACCGATTTCTACGTAAAGTACTACAGAAGCAGCAGCTAATAGAACTACAGTCCACATTTCCATAGCCATTGGGTCACCTAACAAGTGAACAGTACCGAAGGCGTCGTTTAGACCAGGTACGAATACAGTAATTAACATCAATACTGTTGAAGCTAATACTGCGATGTTTAACCACTTGTTGTCGAATGGATTTGAAGCGAATAGTGACTTGAATACTGACTTAGAGTTGTAA
>NZ_JBOEQF010000203.1:0-3810 GCF_050689315.1 Aerococcus sp. L_32 | reverse complement strand
CATTTTCTCGCGGCCTAGTTTTGTGATTTTAGCATAGATCACTCGACGGTCTTCAGGATTATGCGTACGTTCAACAAAACCCTTATCCTCTAAGCGATCAATCACGTAAGTTAAGCTTGATGATGGAATCAGGATCCGTTTACCAATCTGTTGGATGGGTTGTTGACCACGATTATATAGTAACTCTAAGACTGTAAACTCGTTTTCACTTAAACCTTTCTTACGCATATCTTTTTTAAGCACTTCAAGGATGTATTGACTCCCTTTTAAGTGGACACGTAAGGCGTGTAAACTTTCAGCTGTTTGCGTCCCGTCATGTTCTGCAGGCATGTTTTCACCTTCTCTTTCATTTGCTTGTTCATAAATATACCCAACTTCAAAATATTAATCAAGTGACGTTCTGTAACTAACAGGCTCTTTTAGCTTTCAAAAATCCGATATTTATTTGAGCTTTCGACATTCACAGAAAGCAATCTTCGGGTCAGATGCACATTTAGGATTACGGGCAGTGCAGTATTCTCGGCCAAAATAAATGAATTGGTGGTGGGCATCCCGCCATCTTTCTTTAGGGATTTTCGCCATCAAGGTTTCTTCCGTTTGTCTAACGCTGGCATCCGGGTCGACAATGCCCATCCGCTTGGTCACCCGTTCAACGTGGGTATCGACCGCGATTGTCGGGATCCCAAAGGCTTCACTTAAGACGACGTTGGCTGTTTTCCGACCAACACCCGGTAATTGTATCAATTCTTCCCGGGTTTTGGGTACCTGTCCATTGAATTCGTCGCGAAGTATGATGGCTGTCTTCTTCATATTCTTGGCCTTGTTATGGTAAAGACCAATCGTTTTTATATAGGATTCTAAATCTGCTAAGTCCGCTTCAGCCATATGGTCTGGGTCCGGATACTTAGCAAATAAGTCGGGCGTCACTTTATTGACCGCCACATCAGTCGTTTGCGCGGACATCAGAACCGCTATCACTAATTGGAATGGGGTTTGATAGTCCAACATGGTTTTTGGGTTGGGGTATAGTTTATCTAACTCATCTAGGATAGCGATTGTTTCTGCTTTGGTTTTTAAAGGTAATTCAGTCACGGCTAAGCCCTCCTCTTCCATATTTAATGATTTTTCTGAAAAATTATTTATTTAGCCATTTGGTGACTGGCACCGGTGGGAGGTCTTGGGTTTGAGCTTTTTGCTTGCTGAAACCTGCTGAATCATTCGCTTGAGTCTGTTTACGTTTAGACCAGTTTAATAAGATCCGGTCCATATAATTCAAGGAATAGACATTGTTTAAGACGGATTCTTTCAAGGCTTCCTTGACGACGTCCGGGTCATAACCGTCTTTCTTGAACCAATCACTAATCCTTTGGTATTCAATTGGCGATAATTGACGACCAAACTCGACTTGAATCATGTCGAACACTTCGCCCTCTTTAGTGGCTTTAGCCTCTTTAAATCGTTCACTTTCGTCTACTTTATCCAATTGCATGATTTTTTGGTAGAGAGGATCCAAGGAATAATACTCAACCGATTTACCTTGATCATTCTTATAAGAGGGGATACTTAGAAAGCCTCGTTCAATTAAAGACTGGATCATGTCATAAAGTTGTTGGTCTTTTACATTCATTCGCCGACCAATCAGGGAAATAGCTGGAAAGTCTTCACCTGCTTGTTGGAAAGTTAAAAAGTGGATTAAAAGCATCATTTCTTCATTTGAGATGTTCAACCGGTGGTATGATTCTAAAATACGGTTGCGTAGGACTGTATAGTATTCTCTTTGCATGCAGCACCCTCCTTTTATCGTTTTACTTGCTTATCTATTTCATCTACCGTCGTGTTATTCATTTCTTGAAAAATAACCGGTCCGCTGGGTTGCTATCAGGTCTATTATAATACAAAAAAGTTAGGTCTATAAAGTAACCTAACTTTTTTATGCGTATTTTATCAGATAAAAATTGCCTCTATTATTTAGCCATTTTCCCTTGGACAAATTCACGGATACGTTTCATGGCTTCTGCAAATGTTTCTTCGTTGGTTGCGTATGAAAAACGAATATGGTCTGCCTTTCCAAAGGCCACACCAGGCACACCAACAACATGTGCTTCATCGATGAAGGCATTGGCTAAGTCAGTTACTGATTCATAGCCACATAATCTAGCAGTTTCAGTTGCATCTGGGAATAGGTAAAATGCCCCTTGCGGTTTGAAATCTAACCTAAAGCCCGGAATCGTTAATACTTCTTCGTAGGCCGCATTTAGGCGGTTTTCAAATTCTTTACGCATGGCTTCAACGGCCTCTTCACGAGGACCAGTTAAGGCGGCTAAGGCTGCAAATTGACTGATACCTGCTGGGTTTGAGTTGATTTGACTAGCCAATTTAGCAAAAGCGCCAACATATTTGTTGTCCGCTAAGGCATAGCCTAAACGCCAACCTGTCATCGCATAGGCTTTTGAGAAACCATTAATCACGATGGTATTTTCTTTAACTTCCGGTGAAATAGCTGCAATCGATTGTGATTGATGGCCGTTGTAGACTAAACGGTAGTATATTTCATCGGCAACCACTAGGATGTTGTGGTCTAAACAGTATTGGGCTACTGCGCGGGCGTCATCTTCACTCATAATCGCCCCTGTTGGGTTTGACGGTGTATTTAAGACTAGTAATTTTGTTTTGTCAGTCACATGTTGGTCTAACAATTCTGGGGTGATTCTAAAGTTATCACTTGATGATGTTTCAAAAATCACTGGTACCCCGTCTGCCATCTTCACTTGATCCACGTAGCTCACCCAGTAAGGTGCTGGGATTAAGACTTCATCCCCCTCGTTTAAAAGGGATTGGAAAGTGTAATAAAGGACCATCTTCGCCCCATCGGCAATAAAGACTTGATCTAACGTGTAGTTGACCTTATCATATTCAGCATGATAGTCAATGATGGCTTGCTTTAAAGCTGTAATCCCTGTTGAATCGGTGTAATGGTGACCGCGCCCTGCAGACATATCCTCTTTTACTTGTTCTAGGATATAGTTTGGGGTGTTAAAATCTGGTTCCCCTACTGCTAGTGAGATGACGTCAATTCCTTGTGCTTGTAGTGCACGAGCCTTAGCTGCAGCAGCTGATGTTTGTGACCCCTGCATTTTTTTAATTCTATTTGCTAATTCCATAGCCTCATTCCTCCTATAAGTCGTTGATGGTTTCGTACCATTCACCAGTTGTTGCATTGATGTAATGGTAGCCAAGACGGCCGTCTGAATCTGTGAATGAAACTTCCCACACGAATGTATCGTTTTCGATACCGAGGTTGGCTGTTCTTACATTGACATCAGGCATTTCGTATCTTGTCAGTGAAAAGGCATTATCTTCGTTAACCATCTCATCTACAAAGCCCATTTTCTGGTTATCAGTATCGGGTTGGTAGGCAAAATAAACTTGGCGCCCTTCACTATTTTCGCCCATAACGGCATAATACGTTTCATCTTTGTTAAATACATAAAAATCAGTGATATTGGTTAAGCCAGCATCCTTTGCGACTTTCGTCGTTTCTGCTTCTGCACTAGCCACCATTTGTTGCGAATTCGCGTAAATATATGTGGACCCTACTAAATAAATCACCATTACGGCGATCAAAATGGAAAATAATTTGCGTTTCATGATCTCTTGCCCCTTTTGTAGGTCTATTCTAACATATTTTTAATCTATCCGCTTCAATTCCTGAAGTTTTACCGTCTGCATGTTTAGAGCATCCGGCATCACATCAGCAATTTGGTCAGCATAGGCTGCCTTTTCTAACCGCTTATCGAGTGAGATAAAGAT
>NZ_JBOEQF010000202.1:0-3878 GCF_050689315.1 Aerococcus sp. L_32 | reverse complement strand
AGTTTGTCCACGAGTGAATAAACCAGAACCGTGTGTACGTGGTAATAAGCCAACTTCTGAAGCCAATGGACGGATTTCGTCAATTTTACGACCATCAGGACGAACTTTATCGTCAGTAATTAAACGACGGACTTCTTTATATTCTAATTGGTGAGCGATTTGGCGCACTTGGTCCATTAATTTCGCAACATCTTCATGTTCTGCATATAATTCGCTGTAGTGGTCGATAATCGCTGCTTTAACCGCTTCGATATTTTCTTCACGTTCCAACTTGTCAAAAGTTTGGATAGCGTCAACCATTTGTTGGTTGTATTGTGCTGTTACTTCAGCAACCAATACATTGTCCGGTGTATTTAATTGGACGTCCATTTTTTCTTGACCAACTTTTTCACGGATCTCGTCTTGGAAGTAGCACAATTCACGAATTGATGTGTGCCCAAACATTAAGGCTTCAAGCATTTCTGTTTCAGATAACTCTGCAGCTGAAGACTCTACCATATTGATGGCATCTTTAGAACCAGCAACAATTAACTCTAAATCAGATTGTGCTTGCTGTTCTACTGTTGGGTTAATCACCAAATCGCCATTTACACGACCAACATTTACCCCTGCAATAGGACCGTCAAAAGGGATATCTGAGATTGTTAAGGCTGCTGATGAACCAAACATTGCTGCCATTTCTGGTGAACAATCTGGGTCTACTGATAAAACAGTATTAATCACTTGAACTTCATTGGTAAACCCTTCGTCAAACATTGGACGGATTGGACGGTCAATCAAACGTGCTGTTAATGTTGCATGCTCGCTTGGGCGACCTTCACGTTTAATGTAGCCACCAGGAATTTTACCTACTGAGTACATTTTTTCTTCATAGTTTACTTGTAATGGGAAGAAGTCTTGCCCTGGCTTAGCTTCTTTTGCCCCTACAACGGCAGTTAATACGACAGTATCTCCGTAACGAACCAATACCGCTGCATTGGCTTGTTTAGCTACCTGACCGTATTCGATCGATAATGGGCGGCCGGCCCAATTCATTTTAAACACTTGCTTTTCTTCCATGTTCTAACATGCTCCTTTATTTGCATACTGCCAACAAGTTTGCTACTAAACAAATTTCTAAGATCAAGACTTGATACTCACAAATTTGCATAGTAGTGAACAACTGTTGGCGCTTTTATTCCATACTAGTTTATTTTCCTATAAAAAGGGTTAAAAATCAACAAAAGCGAGACACAAAAGTATCCCGCTTTAAGATCATATTTATAAGAATTAACGACGTAAGCCTAATGCTTTGATTAATTCACGGTAACGTTGAACATCTTTGTTACGTAAGTAAGCTAACAAGTTACGACGGTGACCAACTTTTTTCATTAAACCACGGTAAGAATGGTGGTCTTTTTTGTGCGTACGTGCATGTTCGTTAAGAGAGTTGATATCTTCAGTTAAGATAGCGATTTGTACCTCTGGGCTACCAGTATCTCCTTCGTGACGTGCAAATTGTTGGATTAATTCGTTTTTACGTTCTTTTGAAATTGCCATGTGACAACACCTCTTTCATAATATTCGCCGTAAACTGCGACAAGCGTTGGTGATTCAACTCGCGAAGTAAACGGTCATCTGACATTATACACATAATCAACTTATAATGCAAATGGATTCTCCAAAAAATCATCCGCCGTTATTCCCTTGCGAAATGTTCATACAATATATACAATAAAGCTTAATATCGACATGGAGGCAAGCAATGAAAAAAGATCCAATTCTACCTTATTTAATAGCATCCACCATCACCGCAATACCCTTTATTTTAATCTGTTTAACAGCAATGATTGACGTTGATTTTTTGACAGTAATCGACCAAAATATTGGCCAACATCTCTATCAATGGGGCCCAGCGCCTTTTACAACGTTTGTACAATCTTTCACCCTCATTGGTAATGCCCAAGGAATCATTCCTCTCACGATGATTGTTGCCGGTATTTTCTACTATATTAGTCGAAAATGGCAAGTATTACTGTGGATAGTTTTCACTATTCTAGTTGGCGCTGGCCCTGTTGTTGCGCTAATTAAACATATTATTCAAAGGACGCGCCCTTCCTACGTGACGCACCTTGTTGACCAAGGGGGCTATTCCTTCCCTTCTGGACATGCAACTGGCGCAGTACTAGCGTGGGGAACCCTAGCTTTCTTAATTTGGTATTATTTTAAAGATAAGTACCCAAAGATGGTAACCTACTCAATTGGCTTTACTTTCTTCATGGCGGTTGCCATCAGTGCATCTCGATTATACCTTGGCGTCCACTATCTATCTGACATCATCGCCGGCTGGTCTATAGGTGCTACTTGGTTAATCCTTTGCTTGAATTACTTTAACCTTTTCATAGCAGAAAAAAAGCATCGGAAACTGCAATAAAGGATACTAGCTTAAAAGCAGAATAGTCAAAGAAAAAGGCACCGCCGACAAAGCGATGCCTTTTTTGTTATTAAAAATCTTATGAAATATCGAACGCAAGCTACGCTTACTTTATAGCTAAGACAAGTAATAGCTATTTCTTCATTTCTGCTTTTAATTCCATAATAATGTCACGAAGTTCAGCCGCTTTTTCGAAATTTAAGTCCTTGGCAGCTTGTTTCATTTCTAATTCCACATTCCGTAGAGCTTGTTCTCTATCATCCCGTTTTAAAGCCCGTAATTGTTCTGTTAAGGAATTACTCATTTCTTCAGAATTCACGTGGGTAATCCGAATAGCATCACGAATTTCTTTCTTGATTGTTTGCGGTACAATCCCATGTTCCTTGTTATAAGCTTGTTGGATAGCACGACGACGGGCCGTTTCATCCATTGCCCGACGCATAGAGTCGGTGATACCATCTGCATACAGAATTACATGACCATTTTGATTACGTGCTGCCCGTCCAATAGTTTGGATCAGCGACCGTTCATTACGCAAGAATCCTTCCTTATCCGCATCTAATATCGTGACTAAGGATACTTCAGGTACATCTATTCCCTCACGCAATAAGTTAATCCCAATCAGTACATCGAATACACCTAGACGTAAGTCACGAATAATTTCTGTACGTTCTAACGTCTTGATATCAGAATGCAGATATTTCACCTTAATGCCCACTTCTTCCAAGTAGTCAGTCAGGTCTTCTGCCATTCGTTTCGTTAAAGTGGTGATAAATACCCGTTCTTCACGTTCAATTCGGCCATTAATCTCACTAATAATGTCATCAATTTGACCTTCAATTGGACGAACTTCCACAGTAGGATCAAGCAGGCCGGTTGGTCGAATGATTTGTTCTACAATGTCATCTTCGCCTGCTTTTTCTACTTCATAATCCGCTGGTGTTGCGGATACGTATAGGGTCTGGTTTAATTTTCCTTCAAACTCTTCTAATTTTAATGGTCGGTTATCCAAGGCTGAAGGTAATCGGAAACCATGGTCAATTAAAACTTGTTTTCTAGCCTTATCTCCGTTATACATTCCGCGCACCTGTGGCATTGTCATATGTGACTCATCCACCATTAATAAGAAATCTTCTGGGAAGAAATCAAGCAAGGTATATGGTGCTTCCCCAGGTTTACGCCCATCCATATGACGAGAGTAATTTTCGATCCCGTTACAGTAACCCATTTCAAGAAGCATTTCGATGTCATACCGGGTACGTTGTTCTAAACGTTGCGCTTCAAGCAACTTCCCTTCATCATTCAACTCTTTCAAACGATCTTCTAATTCCGCCTCAATTGATTTAACAGATTTCTCTACTTGTTCATGGTCCACCACAAAGTGAGTCGCTGGATAAATGGGAAAATGTTCTACTTCAGACTGGACTTCACCTGTTAAAGCATCCACTTCACGAATGCGGTCAAC
>NZ_JBOEQF010000201.1:0-3891 GCF_050689315.1 Aerococcus sp. L_32 | reverse complement strand
GACGGACAAGTGGCTGCTTTAGTGAAACCACAGTTTGAAGCCGGTAAAGATAAAGTCGGTAAAAAAGGGATCGTTCGAGATAAGAAAGTCCATAGAGACGTGATTGAACATACTATGCAAACCGCAATTGGACTTGGTTACGATGTTTCAGGTTTAACCTATTCACCGATTACTGGTGGTACTGGGAATATTGAGTTTTTAATGCTACTAACGAATACAGAAGGTGAGCCTGGCCAAATTGATCCCGCAATAGATATTGATGCGGTCATCGAAGAGGCACATTCAGTATTTCATTAACGAGGGTATCTATAGGGTTAGATAAGGGGAGAGATGTAAATGCTTCAGCATCTTACAATTAAAAATTTTGCAATTATAGAAGATTTAACAATTGATTTTGATACAGGCATGACTGTCCTAACTGGTGAAACAGGTGCCGGGAAGTCCATTATTATTGATGCTGTTGGCTTGTTAGTCGGTGGTCGTGGATCAACAGACTTCATTCGCTATGGTAGCGATAAATTTGACCTTCGAGGGATCTTTTACATGCCTGATTTATCTGAAGAAGGTCGCAGTATGTTGGCTGATAATGACATTCCTTTCGATGATGCCCAATTGATGATTGTCCGTCAGTTAGATATCAATGGAAAAAATACAATCAAAGTTAATGGCGTATCCATGACTGTTAGCATGCTCAAAGCTTTAGGTACGCACATTGTAGATATCCATGGGCAAAATGAGCACCAGTCTTTAATGAACACAAGCAATCATATTCATTTGCTAGACCATTTTGCTAAGCATGAAATTGCTCCTAAACTAGCTAGCTACCAAGAAGCTTATGTAACTTATCAAACTGCGAAAAAGCAATTAGATAGTCAAAATCTAAACGAGCAAGAAGCTGCCCAACGCGTTGATTTATTAAAATTCCAAATCAATGAAATTGAATCGGCGAATTTACAAGTGGGTGAAGACCAAGCTTTAATTAGTGAACGTGATCAATTGCAAAATTTTCAAAAAATTGCTGATGCCTTAGGTGCCAGCAATAATTTGCTGTCTAATGCTGATTTGAATATTATCGATTTAGTCGGTCAGGTTATTGGTGAACTTGAAACCATACGTGACTTTGACACGACCTATAGTGATTTCTATGAACAAACAACGGGAACTTATTATGCCTTACAGGATTTGGCCTCAAGTATTTCAGACCAGGTAGATCAACTGCATTATGATCCGAATCGTTTGGATGACATTATTGAACGATTAGCTGTATATAAGAATCTGACCCGTAAATATGGGGACGATACTGAAGCCGTTCTAATCTATCTGGATAAGGCGAAGGAAGAGTTGAAGCAAATTGAAAACCGTGAGTCGAATCAACAAAAATTAAAGGATGCAGTAAAAAAAGCGCAAGCAAATGCATTAGCATTAGCAGAAGATTTATCTAAGAGTAGAAAATCTGCAACAGCAGGTTTAGTGACGGCCATTGAAGGACAGATGCAGGCGCTCTATATGGAGAAAGCCAAGTTCCGCGTGGATATGTTAACCCTGGATGAATTAGGACCCTATGGGATTGATGATGTCGCCTTTATGATCGCCACTAACCTTGGTGAGCCATTTAAGCCGCTTGTTAAGGTCGCATCAGGCGGGGAGTTATCTCGATTGATGTTAGCAATGAAAACTATTTTCCAAAATGCATCAGGGGTAACAGCAATTATCTTTGATGAGGTGGATACGGGGGTATCTGGACGTGTGGCTCAGGCTATTGCAACCAAAATGTTTGAAATTGCCCTTAAAGCTCAGGTATTATGTATTACGCATTTACCGCAAGTAGCCTCGATGGCAGACCACCAATTGTTCATCTCTAAAGATGAAAACAGCAACCGTACCTATACAAATGTACGATTACTAACAAATGAAGAACGGATAGACGAAGTCGCAAGAATGCTGACGGGGTCTAATATTACGGCAGTTGCAAAGCAAGCAGCGGCTGAACAAATTGAAGAAGACCGACAATTTAAAGCGAATCTTCGCTAATAACAGGAGGAGTGGGTGGATGAATCCTAAGATGATAGTAATAGCTGGGCCTACGGGTGTAGGTAAGACCAGTTTATCTTTAAAATTAGCCACAGCATTTAATGGTGAAATTATTAACGGTGATTCCATGCAAATCTACCAAAATTTAAATATTGGAACGGCGACCCCGACTGAAAGTGAGCAAGCTGTGGCAGTGCATCATTTAGTTTCCTATGTTAGAGTGGACGAAGAATATTCAGTTTCTCGCTTTAAAGAGGATGCTAAGTCGGCTATGGAGGCTATTTTGGCAAAAGGAAAAGTCCCTATATTAGTTGGGGGAACGGGTTTATACCTAGAATCCTTTATATATGACTTATCCTTAGGTGGTAAAGATTTGGAACATCCTGAATTTCGTGCGCAAATGGAAACGTTAGCGCAAATGGAAGGGAATGAAGCAGTCTACCAGAAATTGGTTGACTTAGACCCTAAAGCAGCAGACCAAATTCATCCCAATAATTTACGTAGAGTCATTCGGGCTTTAGAAGTTGGAACTTTTTCGGACCGGTTATTTTCAGACCAATCGGAAACGCATGCAAATCATGTGTCGCCCTATGATTTGTTGATTATCGCTTTAAATACGGACCGACAAGTCTTATACGAAAGAATCAATATGCGGGTCGATGATATGGTCAACCAAGGGCTTATTGAAGAAACGAAATGGTTGTTGGCGCAAAACTTAGCTGAGGATCAACAATCAATGAAAGCTATCGGCTATAAGGAATTATTACCTTATATTCGAGGTGAAATGCCACTTGAATTAGCGCTAGAAGATTTAAAACAAAATTCAAGACGGTATGCCAAACGACAAATAACATGGATCAGAAATCGATTAACAGATGCGCATTGGCTAGATTTAGTGACGCATCCTGAGAATTTGCAGCAGGTATTAAAGCTAGTAGAAGATTTTTTGAATGCGACTAGTTTGCCTTAATTTAGATTTTCGGTTCAGAAGGAGGAAGTATGCAAAAAGTTTTATTAGCAGCAGTTCAGACACCTGACACCAGTGACCGACAATTTGATATGCAAATTGAAGAGTTAGAGGAGTTAGTGAATACGGCAGGGGGAGAAGTGGTTGGGCTCGTTTCACAAAAACGGGAAAGATTTGACGCCAGAACCCTAATTGGTAAGGGGAAAGTAGAAGAATTGGCCATGCATGCAGATGCAAATGAAGCTGATTTAATTATTTTCTATCAGCAATTAACGCCGTCACAAAATAACAACCTACAACAAGCAGTAGATTTCCCAGTGATTGACCGGATTCAATTAATTTTGGATATTTTCGCTATGCGGGCAACTTCAAAAGAAGGTAAATTACAGGTTGCCTTAGCACAGAACGAATACCTATTACCGCGTTTAGCAGGTAATTATAATGCCCTATCTAGACTTGGTGGGGGGATTGGGACGAGAGGTCCTGGTGAAACGAAAATTGAGCAAGACCGTCGGGTTCTTCGTAACGAGATTCAACGCATCAAGGGTGAGTTGAAAGAAGTAGAGAAGCACCGTAGTCGGACTCGTGAGAACCGGGAAAAGGGCGCTATTTTCCAATTGGGTTTAATTGGCTATACCAATGCCGGCAAGTCAACAATTACAAACGCCTTGACCCAAGCGGATACCTTGGAAGAAAATCAATTATTCGCTACCTTAACACCTTTAACACGGGTATTTTCACTCAATAATCATTTCCAAATGTCCATAACGGATACGGTAGGATTTATTCAAGATTTACCACCCCAAATTATCGACTCATTCCATTCAACATTGGAAGAAAGTCGTCAGGTGGATTTGATGTTGATTGTAATTGATGCGTCATCGCCGTATGCA
>NZ_JBOEQF010000200.1:0-3900 GCF_050689315.1 Aerococcus sp. L_32 | reverse complement strand
ATTTATTAGCAAAAGAAAAGGCCCCCCACGCGCTGGTGGGAGGCCTAAGTCCCATTCAGCGTTAACAAGCACGAATAGGACTTACGATTTGTTATTAGTGAAACTCACTAATTCGTAAAGTCCTGTTTATTAATAATAATGACCACTTGTGCTGTCTTTTTCATGAGACTACCTCTTTCGTTTTCTAATGTGAATTTAATATAACGCAAAATCATAATGATTGCAATAGGTAAAATGAAGAAAATCTAATAAATGTGCAAATAAATTAAAATTATCTAATGAAAAGGCGTACATGGCCACGCCATGTACGCCTAATCACTATCTAAAAGTGGTTGTAATATCTAGTTAAAATCACTTTATTCTGATACGGGTGCATCTGCTGTCACTTCAACTGTGTGCCATCCGAAGTCATCCGCTGGGTTATGCGCGTAGTCATAGTGTTTTACGCGGTTGTTAACAGGCATAACTTGTTGACGGAACAATGTTGGAATAACTGGTGCTTCTTCAGAGAAGTATTTTTGCCACTCAACAAAGGTATTACGTTGGAATTCTTCGTCAAAGGCTTCTGAACTTGTAAAGTCAGCCATGAATTGGTCATTTTCTTCAGTCGCCCAACGTGTATAGTTAAAGGCAGCATTACGAGCATATAAGCCATTTGGCGCAGGATCACTACCAGTACCCCAAGCAGCTTGATAGATATCGATATTTTCATCATCTGCTTCAATACGGTCATAGAAACTGTTGAATTCTAGTAAACGACCATCTGTTAATTGGACATCTAATCCAACTTCATTCCATGCTTGGATATAGTATTGTGCAATTGGCTCAGCCGTTTCTCCACCTTCCATAGAGGCAAAGTTAATTTGTAATGGTTCACCATCTGAATCTTCACGAATACCATCGTTATCTGTATCTACATAACCAGCATCATCTAATAGTTGGTTAGCTTTATCAGGATCGTAGCTATAGCCAGGTACTTCTTCAGTTGTTGCCCCAAAGCTACCAAATACAGGTGGAATAACGGTATTTGCATTGGAACGTAGACCATTATAGAATCGTTGTGCTACAGCATCGTTATCAATAGCATACCCCATTGCTTGACGAAGGGATTTATCAGCCATTTTGGCATCTTCATCATACACAACCTCACCGGCTTCAGCATCCCAAGATCCCAGCTTAAATCCGATATAAGTATAAGATAATTGTTCGCGGCCGAGTAATGTATAACCAGGTAGTTCAGCGTAACTTGCATATAAATCAGTTGGCATACTTAAAGCAACGTCATATTTTCCATTTTCTAAAGCTGGTACAACCGAACTTGAAGGCACTACTTCAACGACAACGTTATCTAATTGAGGTTCACCTTGCCAGTAATATTCATTGGCTTCGTATTCAACTGACTCACCTGGTGTTACTTTAGTAATACGGAAAGGACCGTCTCCAACTGGTGTTGAACGGATTTTCTCAGATGAAGCTAATTCGGCTACTGGAACGTCTTCTAAATAGTGTTTAGGCATTGCGTATGACCAAACACCCCCACCTGCTTGAAGCATTGAAGGACTCACTTCTTGGAATTCGATTTCAACAGTGACATCATCAACTTGTGTGATACCAGAAATCGTATCAGCTTCCCCACTGTGGTATTCTTCCATACCGACTACGTTTTGGAAGGTACCATCATAACGAATACCAGTATAATCAGGGTGACCAATGACTTCATAAGAGTAAATCACATCTTCAGCTGTTAATGGTTCACCATCAGACCATTTCAAGCCTTCTTTTAAGGTAATTGTTGCTTTATTATTTTCTTGATCTAATGCCAACGTGGCTTTACCGGAGTCGTCAATTTGGAAGTCATCGTCAGTGCCAAATAATGAATCGAACCCAAACTGCATAATTTCTGCATCATAAGCATCTTCATAAAACTCCCAAGAGAAAATACCTTGGAAAGGTGAGTCCGTTACTAAACCAACTTGTAAAGTACCACCATCAATTGCATCACCCTCGTTATCGACTGTAGTCGCTAGTTCAGGTGCAACTACCTCACCACTTTCACTACTAGAAGATGAATCTGCAGTTTCACTATCACTATCACTGTTACCACACGCCACTAAAGCCAAGCTAGCTGCAGCTGTTAAACCCAATAACTTATACCATTTCTTCATACACTTTCCTCCTAAACTAAATTGTGATGTTGTAATTTTTAAAAATATAATTACCCTAAACGTTGTTTTGCATCTGCAGATCGTTTTAATGCTTGACCCACATAGTTAATGCAAAGCATCAATACTAAAATCAGTAGTGATGCAGGTAGCCATACCCAAGTCTTATTTTCCAGAATATCTGGTGACTGAGCGTAGCTGACCAATGTCCCTAAACTAGGTGTGGAAGTAGGTAACCCAAATCCTAAATAACTTAACCCAGTTTCAATACCAATATTTGCGGCAAAGTTCAAAGTGACATTTACGATGATCAGAGAGCTTAAATTCGGGAGAATTTCCCTAAATAATATCTTGTAAGTTGGTGTCCCCATCGTTCTTGATGCTGAGATATAATCTCTTCGACTCTCAGATAAGGCTTTACTACGGATTAACCGCGCTTGCCCTACCCAATAGAAGGCACTCATGATGAGGATGAATGTCCACACATTATAGTCTGAAACCAGTGTGATAAATACGATGATCAACATTGTGGTTGGAAGTAACATGATAAAATCAATGATCCGCATCAAGAAATTATCAATAATACCACCATAGTAACCAGCAACCAAACCAACCGTGATTCCAACGATACTGGTCAGTGCCGTAATGGTAAAACCAATCGTAATGGAGTTTCTAGCACCTATAATTAGTTGGCCAAAAATAGAACGACCACCGGAATCAGTTCCTAAGATAAAATCATCATTAGGTGGCATATAGGAATCTAATAGAGAAATTCGCAATACTTCATCTTGGTCGATGACAATTGCCCCAATGAATACCCCAAGAATAATAAGGATAAAGAAGATTATGCTAAATAGTGCTAGTTTATCTTTTAAAAATTCACGCCAAATTACGCGCAAACCAGTTGGCGGTGCACTAGCTAATTCTTGTGCAATCGCATCTTGGTCAGTTGTTTTTTTATAATTTTCCATTCGTCATCACCCCTTCCCTAATCAATCCGAATACGAGGATCTACAATCGTCATAATAATGTCAGAAAGTAGCGTACCTAGAATTGTTGAGATACCAAATATCAATACCAGGGCAGTAATGACCGAATAGTCACGACTATTAATCGATTGAATGAAGAGTTGACCCATACCAGGATAAGCGAAGATTTGTTCAATAAATACTGAACCCCCGATTAAACCAGTAATTTCATAACCAAATGTTGAAGCCACTGGTAATAGCGAGTTTCTAAAAATGTGACGGTTGTACACCACATTCTCAGGTACCCCTTTAGACCGAGCCGTCTTCACATAGTCTTGCTGTTTTGCATCAATTACCTCACTCCGCAAATACTGGATGATTCCTGTTGTACCAAGCAAGGCGAAGGTAATTGCTGGTAGTAACATATGGTAGAATCGGTCCCAATAATAAGCACGTGTGCCAGCACTTAATCCAGTAGATACCGACCCATTTGTTGGGAACCACTGCAACTCATACCCAAACAGCCAAACCATTAGTAAGGCAAGTACGAAAGTTGGAATTGCATAGGAAATGAAGTTGTATAATACGACCCCTTTATCAAAAGAAGAATTATTATAACGACCTGATAAAATCCCAAGTGGTAAGGCTATTAAGTAGGTAAAAATCAAAGTGAGCAGTGACAGGAAGATCGTGTTAACCGCCCGTCCACCAATTAAAGTGGATACTGGCAATTTATAGGTATAAGACATCCCAAAGTCACCCTGGAAGGT
>NZ_JBOEQF010000199.1:0-3900 GCF_050689315.1 Aerococcus sp. L_32 | reverse complement strand
GTTTATTAGCAAAAGAAAAGGCCCCCCACGCGCTGGTGGGAGGCCTAAGTCCCATTCAGCGTTAACAAGCACGAATAGGACTTACGATTTGTTATTAGTGAAAACCACTAATTCGTAAAGTCCTGTTTATTAATAATAATGACCACTTGTGCTGTCTTTTTCATGAGACTACCTCTTTCATTTTCTAATGTGAATTTAATATAACCTAAAATAATAATGATTGCAATAGGTAAAATGAAGAAAATCTAATAAATGTGCAAATAAATTAAAATTATCTAATAAAAAGGCGTACATGGCCCCACCATGTACGCCTAATCACTATCTAAAAGTGGTTGTAATATCTAGTTTAAATCACTTTATTCTGATACTGGTGCATCAGCTGTTACTTCAACTGTGTGCCATCCAAAGTCATCCGCTGGGTTATTAGCATAGTCAAAGTGTTTTACGCGGTTGTTAACAGGCATAACTTCTTGACGGAATAATGTTGGAATAACTGGTGCTTCTTCAGAGAAGTATTTTTGCCATTCAACAAAGGTGTTACGTTGGAATTCTTCGTCAAAAGCTTCTGCACTTGTAAAGTCAGCCATGAATTGGTCATTTTCTTCAGTCGCCCAACGCGTAAAGTTAAAGGCAGCATTACGCGCGTATAAGCCATTTGGCGCAGGATCACTACCAGTACCCCAAGCTGCTTGATAGATATCGATATTTTCATCATCTGCTTCAATACGGTCATAGAAACTGTTGAATTCTAGTAAACGACCATCTGTTAATTGAACATCCAAACCAACTTCTTTCCAAGCTTGGATATAGTATTGTGCAATTGGCTCAGCCGTTTCTCCACCTTCCATTGAGGCAAAGTTAATTTGTAATGGTTCACCATCTGAATCTTCACGAATACCGTCGTTATCAGTATCTACGTAGCCAGCATCGTCTAATAATTGGTTGGCTTTATCTGCATCATAGTAGTAACCAGGTACTTCTTCGGTTGTTGCACCAAAACTACCAAATACTGGTGGGATAACAGTGTTGGCATTTGAACGTAAGCCGTTGTAGAAACGTTGTGCTATAGCGTCGTTATCAATGGCATATCCCATAGCTTGACGAAGGGATTTATCCGCCATTTTGGCATCTTCATCATAAACAACTTCACCGGCTTCAGCGTCCCATTTACCCAACTTAAATCCAATATATGTATAAGATAATTCTTCACGACCTAGTAATGTATAGCCAGGCAGTTCAGCGTAACTTGCATATAAATCAGTTGGCATACTTAAAGCTACGTCATAAGTACCATTTTCTAAGGCAGGGACAATTGAACTTGAAGGCACAACTTCAACGACAACGTTGTCTAATTGAGGTTCACCTTGCCAGTAGTATTCATTGGCTTCATATTCAACGGACTCTCCTGGTGTTACTTTAGTAATACGGAAAGGACCGTCTCCAACTGGTGTAGAGCGAATTTTTTCAGAAGAAGCTAGTTCAGCAACTGGTACGTCTTCTAAATAGTGTTTAGGCATTGCGTATGACCAAACACCCCCACCTGCTTGAAGCATTGAAGGACTTACTTCTTGGAATTCGATTTCAACAGTGACATCATCGACTTGCGTGATACCAGAAATCGTATCAGCTTCCCCACTATGGTATTCTGCCATACCGACTACGTTTTGGAAGGTACCATCATAACGAATACCAGTGTAGTCTGGGTGACCGATTACCTCGTAAGAATAGATAACATCTTCGGCAGTTAATGGTTCACCATCAGACCATTTCAAACCTTCTTTTAAGGTAATTGTTGCTTTATTATTTTCTTGATCTAATGCTAACGTGGCTTTACCGGAGTCGTCAATTTGGAAGTCATCGTCAGTGCCAAATAATGAATCGAAACCAAACTGCATAATTTCTGCATCATAAGCATCTTCATAAAACTCCCAAGAGAAAATCCCTTGGAAAGGTGAGTCCGTTACTAAACCAACTTGTAAAGTACCACCATCAATTGCATCACCTTCATTATCAACTGTAGTCGCTAGTTCAGGTGCAACTACCTCACCACTTTCGCTACTAGAAGATGAATCTGCAGTTTCACTGTCACTATCACTGTTACCACACGCCACCAAAGCCAAACTTGCAGCAGCTGTTAAACCCAATAACTTATACCATTTCTTCATACACTTTCCTCCTAAACTAAATTGTGATGTTGTAATTTATAAAAATATAATTACCCTAAACGTTGTTTTGCATCTGCAGATCGTTTTAAAGCTTGACCTACATAGTTAATGCAAAGCATCAATACTAAAATCAGTAGTGATGCAGGTAGCCATACCCAAGTCTTATTTTCCAGAATATCTGGTGACTGAGCATAGCTGACCAATGTCCCTAAACTAGGTGTGGAAGTAGGTAACCCAAATCCTAAATAGCTTAACCCAGTTTCAATACCGATATTTGCGGCAAAGTTCAAAGTGACATTTACGATGATCAGAGAGCTTAAATTCGGGAGAATTTCCCTAAATAATATCTTGTAAGTTGGTGTCCCCATCGTTCTTGATGCTGAGATATAATCTCTTCGACTCTCAGATAAGGCTTTACTACGGATTAACCGCGCTTGCCCTACCCAATAGAAGGCACTCATGATGAGGATAAAGGTCCACACATTGTAGTCTGAAACCAGTGTGATAAATACGATGATCAACATGGTTGTTGGAAGTAACATGATAAAATCAATGATTCGCATCAAAAAATTATCAATAATACCGCCATAGTAACCAGCAACCAAACCAATCGTAATCCCAACGATACTGGTCAGTGCCGTAATGGTAAAACCAATCGTAATGGAGTTTCTAGCACCTATAATGAGTTGGCCAAAAATAGAACGACCACCGGAATCAGTTCCTAAGATAAAATCATCATTAGGTGGCATATAGGAATCTAATAGAGAGATTCGCAATACTTCATCTTGGTCGATGACAATTGCCCCAATGAATACCCCAAGAATAATAAGGATAAATAAGATTAAACTAAATAGTGCTAGCTTATCTTTTAAAAATTCACGCCAAATTACGCGCAAACCAGTTGGCGGTGCACTAGCTAATTCTTGTGCAATCGCATCTTGGTCAGTTGTTTTTTTATAATTTTCCATTCATCATCACCCCTTCCCTAATCAATCCGAATACGAGGATCTACAATCGTCATAATAATGTCAGACAGTAGCGTACCTAGAATTGTTGAGATACCAAATATCAATACCAGGGCAGTAATGACCGAATAGTCACGACTAATAATCGATTGAATGAATAGTTGACCCATACCAGGATAAGCGAAGATTTGTTCGATAAATACTGAACCCCCGATTAAACCAGTAATTTCATAACCAAATGTTGAAGCCACTGGTAATAGCGAGTTTCTAAAAATGTGACGGTTATACACCACATTCTCAGGTACCCCTTTAGACCGAGCCGTCTTCACATAGTCTTGCTGTTTTGCATCAATTACCTCACTCCGCAAATACTGGATGATCCCTGTTGTACCAAGCAATGCGTAGGTAATTGCTGGTAGTAACATATGGTAGAATCGGTCCCAATAATAAGCAGGTGTACCGGCATCTAATCCGGTAGATACCGATCCATTTGTTGGGAACCACTGCAACTCATACCCGAACAGCCAAACCATTAGTAAGGCAAGTACGAAAGTTGGAATTGCGTAGGAAATGAAGTTGTATAATACGACCCCTTTATCAAAAGAAGAATTATTATAACGACCTGATAAAATCCCAAGCGGTAAGGCAATTAAGTAGGTAAAAATCAAAGTGAGTAGTGACAGGAAGATCGTGTTAACCGCTCGTCCACCAATTAAAGTGGATACAGGCACTTTATAGGTATAAGACATCCCAAAGTCACCCTGGAAGGC
>NZ_JBOEQF010000198.1:0-3901 GCF_050689315.1 Aerococcus sp. L_32 | reverse complement strand
AACGGACAAGTGGCTGCTTTAGTGAAACCACAGTTTGAAGCTGGTAAAGACAAAGTTGGTAAAAAAGGAATCGTTCGGGATAAGAAAGTCCATAGAGATGTGATTGAACATACCATGCAAACAGCAATCGGACTTGGTTACGATGTTACAGATTTAACCTATTCACCGATTACTGGTGGAACTGGGAATATAGAGTTTTTAATGCTATTAACGAATACAGAAGGTGAGCCTGGCCAAATTGATACCGCAATTGATATTGATGCGGTGATCGAAGAGGCACATTCAGTGTTTCATTAACGAGGGTATCTATAGGGTTAGACAAGGGGAGAGATGTAAATGCTTCAGCATCTTACAATTAAAAATTTTGCAATTATTGAAGATTTAACAATCGATTTTGATTCAGGCATGACTGTCCTAACTGGTGAAACAGGTGCCGGGAAGTCCATTATTATTGATGCTGTGGGCTTGTTAGTTGGTGGTCGTGGGTCAACAGATTTCATTCGCTATGGTAGCGAGAGATTTAACCTTCGAGGGATCTTTTACATGCCTGATTTATCCGAAGAAGGCCGCAATATGTTGGCCGATAATGATATTCCTTTCGATGATGCCCAATTGATGATTGTCCGTCAGTTAGATACCAATGGGAAAAATACGATCAAAGTTAATGGCGTATCCATGACTGTCAGCATGCTCAAGGCTTTAGGGACACACATTGTAGATATCCATGGGCAAAATGAGCACCAGTCTTTAATGAACACAAGCAATCATATTCATTTGCTAGACCATTTTGCTAAGCATGAAATTGCGCCTAAACTAGCTAGATACCAAGAAGCTTATGCAGCTTATCAAATTGCGAAAAAGCAATTAGATAGTCAAAACCTAAACGAGCAAGAAGCTGCCCAACGCGTTGATTTACTAAAATTCCAAATCAATGAAATTGAATCGGCGAATTTAAAAGTGGGTGAAGACCAAGCTTTAATTAGTGAACGTGACCAATTGCAAAATTTTCAAAAAATTGCTGATGCTTTAGGTGCAAGTAATAATTTGCTGTCTAATGCTGATTTGAATATTATCGATCTAGTCGGTCAAGTCATTGGTGAACTTGAAACCATCCGTGATTTTGACACGACCTATAGTGATTTTTATGAACAAACAACAGGGACTTATTACGCCTTACAGGATTTAGCCTCTAGTATTTCAGACCAAGTAGATCAACTGCACTATGATCCTAATCGTTTAGATGACATCATTGAACGATTAGCGGTATATAAAAATCTGACTCGTAAATATGGGGACGATACTGAAGCCGTTCTCATCTATCTGGATAAGGCGAAAGAAGAGTTGAAGCAGATTGAAAACCGTGAGTCGAATCAACAAAAATTGAAGGATGCAGTAAAAAAAGCGCAAGCAAATGCATTAGCTTTAGCAGAGGATTTATCTAATAGTAGAAAATTTGTAACAGCAGGGTTAGTGACGGCCATTGAAGGGCAGATGCAGGCGCTTTATATGGAGAAAGCCAAATTCCGCGTGGATATGTTAGCCTTGGATGAATTAGGACCCTATGGGATTGATGATGTCGCCTTTATGATCGCCACTAACCTTGGTGAGCCATTTAAGCCGCTTGTTAAGGTCGCATCAGGCGGGGAGTTATCACGATTGATGTTAGCAATGAAAACTATCTTCCAAAATGCATCAGGGGTAACAGCAATTATCTTTGATGAGGTGGATACGGGGGTATCTGGACGTGTGGCTCAGGCTATTGCAACCAAAATGTTTGAAATTGCCCTAAAGGCTCAGGTATTATGTATTACACATTTACCGCAAGTGGCATCGATGGCAGACCACCAATTGTTCATCTCTAAAGAGGAAAACAACAACCGTACATACACAAATGTACGATTACTAACAAATGAAGAACGGATAGACGAAGTCGCTAGAATGCTAACCGGTTCTAATATTACGGCAGTTGCCAGGGAAGCAGCGGCTGAACAAATTGAAGAGGACCGACAATTTAAAGCGAACCTTCGCTAATACTAGGAGGAGTGGGTGGATGAAGCCTAAGATGATAGTGATTGCTGGGCCTACGGGTGTAGGGAAGACCAGTTTATCTTTAAAATTAGCCAAGACTTTTAATGGCGAAATTATTAACGGTGATTCCATGCAAATCTACCAAAATCTAGATATTGGGACAGCAACACCGACTGAAAGTGAGCAAGCGCAAGCTGTTCATCATTTAGTTTCTTATGTTAAAGTGGACGAGGAATACTCAGCTTCCCGCTTTAAAGAGGATGCCAAGTCGGCTATGGAGGCTATTCTGGCAAAAGGAAAAGTCCCTATCTTAGTTGGGGGAACTGGCTTATACCTGGAATCGTTTATATATGACTTATCCTTGGGTGGTAAAGGGTTGGAACATCCTGAGTTCCGTGCGCAAATGGAAACGTTAGCGCAAATGGGAGGGAATAAAGCAGTCTACCAGAAATTAGTTGACATGGACCCTAAAGCAGCAGACCAAATTCATCCCAATAATTTACGTAGAGTCATTCGGGCTTTAGAAGTTGGGACTTTTTCGGACCGGCTATTTTCAGACCAATCGGAAACCCATGAAAATCATGTGTCACCTTATGACTTGTTGGTTATCGCTTTAAATGCGGACCGACAAGTATTATACGAAAGAATTAATATGCGGGTCGATGATATGGTTAACCAAGGGCTTATTGAAGAGACGAAATGGTTGTTGGCGCAAAGCTTAGATGAGGATCAGCAATCAATGAAAGCTATCGGCTATAAGGAATTATTCCCTTATATTCGAGGTGAAATGCCACTTGAATTAGCGCTTGAAGATTTAAAGCAAAATTCAAGACGGTATGCTAAACGACAAATAACATGGATCAGAAATCGATTAACAGATGCGCATTGGCTAAATTTAGTGACGCATCCTGAGAATTTGCAGCAGGTATTAAAGCTAGTAGAAGATTTTTTAAATGCGACTAGCTTGCCTTAATTTGTATTTATCCAGATTTTCGGTTCAGAAGGAGGAAGTATGCAACAAGTTTTATTAGCAGCAGTTCAGACACCTGACATTAGTGACCGTCAATTTGATATGCAAATTGAGGAGTTAGAGGAGTTAGTGAATACGGCAGGGGGAGAAGTGGTTGGACTCGTTTCACAAAAACGGGAAAGATTTGACGCAAGAACCCTAATTGGTAAGGGGAAAGTGGAAGAATTGGCCATGCATGCAGATGCAAATGAAGCTGATTTAATCATTTTCTACCAGCAATTAACACCGTCACAAAATAACAACCTACAACAGGCAGTAGATTTCCCAGTGATTGACCGTATTCAATTAATTTTGGATATTTTCGCTATGCGGGCAACATCAAAAGAAGGTAAATTACAGGTTGCCTTAGCACAGAACGAATACCTATTACCGCGTTTAGCAGGGAATTACAATGCCCTATCTAGACTTGGTGGGGGGATTGGGACGAGAGGTCCTGGTGAAACGAAAATTGAGCAAGATCGTCGGGTGCTTCGTAACGAGATTCAACGCATCAAGGGTGAGTTGAAAGAAGTAGAGAAGCACCGTAGTCGGACTCGTGAGAACCGGGAAAAGGGCGCTATTTTCCAATTGGGCTTAATTGGCTATACCAATGCCGGCAAGTCAACAATTACAAACGCCTTGACCCAAGCGGATACCTTGGAAGAAAATCAATTATTTGCTACCTTAACACCTTTAACACGGGTATTTTCACTCAATAATCATTTCCAAATGTCCATAACGGATACGGTAGGATTTATTCAAGATTTACCACCACAAATTATCGACTCATTCCATTCAACATTGGAAGAAAGTCGTCAGGTGGATTTGATGTTGATTGTAATTGATGCGTCATCGCCGTATGCC
>NZ_JBOEQF010000197.1:0-3925 GCF_050689315.1 Aerococcus sp. L_32 | reverse complement strand
ACATCGACGTTTGGCAGCACATTATTGAAGCCGACTGGTTGAAAGACAAGCAAACCAGAGTTCCTAAAACTCGTACCCATTATTGGGATAAAATGGGGCAACACTCCGTAGCTGGCTTCACTTTTGAAACCGCACACGTACCAGGGCATTCCCCAGGATCCGTTGTATATATTTTTGAGGAAGCCGGCTTTGTCGTTGCGGGCGATACCTTATTCAAAGGAACTATTGGTCGAACCGACTTAGACCACGGGGACCAAGATACATTAATTACTGGTATCAAGCGTCATTTATTGACCCTGCCGGATGAAACCCAAGTTTTACCAGGGCATGGTGGCATTACAACGATTGGTCAGGAAAAGGCGAATAATCCATTTTTACAAGGCAATCTTTAAAATAGAAATAATCATTATATAAGCAAAGAGAAAACCTAGTCCAATGACGCCATTGCGGTAGTCAAAGGGCTAGGTTTTCTTGTGTCTAAATGTACACCTTAGCTTAAGGCGATTGATTTGGTATTACCAACAGAAAGAATCTTATAATTCTTCCGTTCAATTCTTGAGATAATTTTCTCAAGTGACTGATGTGAACAGTCACCTTTTAATGAAATGATGATATTGGATAGATCGGTTTTAGGATCAACGGTTGTGACAACCGTGTTGATAGATGCAAAACGACCGATAATTCGTGATATCACTGCTAGTGCACCTTGATCCTCCTGGTTTGCTTGAATAGTTAAAACAAAACCATCTTCATCTAGCGACCATGCCTTGAATAAACCACGTTCAAACGCACGGTGGGTTAGGATGCCATAGAAGGTATGGTCTTCATTCAAGACACTGATATAAGGTAAATCTCGAATAGCAAAAATTGTTTGGAAAAGGGTTGAATTGTTATAGATGTATTTTGTCGCATTTTTTAGGTGATGGGTAACCGATACATCTAAAGACTCACCATTTAATAGCCGTTTATAAATGTGTTGTCGGTAAATGTTTCCGCGATACATCGTTCCGGACTGACTTAAGATGGGTAAGGACCGGAAATTATTTTCTTTCATAATGTCTAAGGCTTCTTGTAAAGTATTGGCCTCGGTGACATATTTAACGTCCTCACGCTTAATACTTAACTCGCGGATGTTCATATGTATGACCTCGCTCTTTCATTGTATTCATAACTCATTATATCATAAAAATGGCAAAATCATGCTAAAGATTATAGTAAGGTTAGAATATTGCAAAAAATGCGCAAAAACCAAAATAAAGTGAAAAAAATCTTTTAAAGGGGTTACATTTATTGGAATTCTTGTTATAATGATTTTGTTAATAAACATCTGTAGACGTTTATAAGCATTTAGTAAGCGTTTACTTATTTTGAAAGGGGAACATTTCACATGGCTAAAGTTGATTTAACTAAACAACCCTATAATTTAGACGCAGAAGGTGTCAAATGGGTTGAAGATACAATCGCAAATATGACAATTGATGAAAAAATTGGTCAATTATTCTTTAATATGGGTGCAAGTACTGAACCTGAATACTTAAAAGATGTATTAGATACTTATCACATCTCAGGTGTACGTTACAACAAATCTAAAGCAGATGTTGTTTACGAACAAAATAAAGTATTACAAGGCCACTCTAAATACCCAGTATTAATCGCTGCGAACACTGAAGCTGGTGGTGATGGAGCTGCTAACGACGGTACTTATATCGGTCACGAAGTGAAAATTGCTGCTACTAACGACTCTAAATACGCTTATGAAATGGGCCGTATTGCTGGTGTTGAAGCTGCTGCAATCGGATGTAACATGTCATTTGCACCAATCGTAGATATTACTGAAAACTGGAGAAACCCAATTATCTCAGTACGTACTTGGTCAAACGACACAGAAAAAGTTTTAGAAAACTCATTAGCATACTTAAAAGGTATCTCAGAAGAAGGTATCCTTGCAACTGCTAAACACTTCCCTGGTGATGGTAACGACGAACGTGACCACCATTTATCATTTGCGACTAACCACTCAACATTAGAAGAATGGTTTGACTCATATGGTAAAGTTTACAAAGGATTAATCGACGCAGGTTTACCAGCAATCATGGCTGGACACATTGGTTTACCTTCATATGTAGAAAAAGTAAACCCATCTGCTTCATTATCTGAGAAAAACTTACCAGCAACATTATCACGTGAGTTATTAACTGACTTATTAAAAGGTGAGTTAGGCTTTAACGGTGCGGTAATTACAGATGCTTCACACATGGTTGCATTTACAAGTGCATTAAAACGTGAAGATGCACTACCAACTTCTATCGCTGCTGGTTGTGACATGTTCTTATTCTTCAACGATCCAGATGAAGACTTTGCATGGATGAAAGCTGGTTACGAAAACGGTACAATCACTGACGAACGTCTAAACGATGCGATTTCTCGTACTTTAGGTTTACGTGCTAAATTAGGTTTACACAAAGTTGACCGTACTCAAATCTTAGCACCTAAAGAAGAAGCATTAGCTAAGATTGCTACTGATGAACATAAAGAAATGGCTCGCGAAGTTGCTGACCAAGCGATTACTTTAGTTAAAAATGAACAACCAGATGTGTTCCCTGTAACACCTGAACGCTACAAGTCTGTATTATTAGTACTTAACGAAGGTGTTAAAGGTGGATTCGGTGCGATGATCGCTTCTAAAGAATCTCCAGTAGACATTATGAAAGCTAAAATGGAAGAACGTGGCTTTAACGTAACTGTTTGGGAATCAACAGAAGAACGTATCATGAAGTTACCAGAAGCTGAACGTGCAGCAGCGATTGCTAACGTTTATGCTCAAAAACAACCAATTGCTAAATTAACAAACCAATATGATTTAGTAATTAACTTAGCTAAGATTGCTGCAGGTACAGTACAACGTGTTGCATGGCCAGCATCTAAAGGTACACCGGATATTCCATTCTACGTAAACGAAATTCCTACAATTTACGTATCAGTGAACCATCCATTTGCATTGGCAGATGTGCCTCAAGTACAAACTTACATCAATGCATACGACGATAAAGACTTCAATATTGAAATCTTAGTCGACAAATTAGCTCAAGGTCCTGAAGCATTTAAGGGTGTTGACCCAGTTGATTCATTCACTGGCTTCGAAGATACTCGTTATTCTTCAGCTGACGTATATGCTAACCGTATCAACCCAGCTAAAACTAAATAATATTCATACAAATCTTTAAAATGTTTAAGGCCTGCATGCGTGTGGGGCCTTTTTTGATTAAACAGAATTAGAATCTGTAAAAAGTGAGGGGATGTTTCTTTTCTATACAACTTCTTTGGTTTGTTGGGTTTGGTCTTTTTGCAAAAGAGTTAGTCCAAAAGTTTGAAAACAGGATGAGGTCGGCAATCTATACCCATACTTATAAGTTGAATCTTGCCTTTTAAACCTAGGGGTTGTATACTAAAATCAGATTATTGTACATACATATAACAAAGGAGAGAATTCGACATTATGGGAGATCCTGGGGCCTCAAACGTAGGTGGACAGATATTACTAATTATTATTTTAACATTGGTGAATGCCTTCCTGGCAGGGGCTGAAATGGCCTTTGTATCGGTGAACCATTCAAAACTAGAAACCATGGCAGAAGAAGGAGACGTAAAATCCCAAAAAGTATTGAAACTTCTTGAAAACTCTGATGATTTCTTATCAACGATTCAAGTAGGGATTACTTTTGCTGGTTTCTTCTCGTCTGCAGCGGCGTCTACTACCTTCGTTTCTTATTTAGAACCGTATCTATCTGGTGTTCCAGCAGGTGAGACAATTGCTACAGCAGCTGTAACATTAATTCTGTCATACTTTACATTGGTATTAGGTGAGTTATATCCAAAACAATTAGCCTTACAAGTACCTGAATCGTATGCACGACAATCAGCTGGC
>NZ_JBOEQF010000196.1:0-3937 GCF_050689315.1 Aerococcus sp. L_32 | reverse complement strand
AATATCGGGGAACAGAACATGGCTTATCGAAATTTACAAACAGGCAAAAGGTTGGATTCTTTTCCAACCTTTTTTTATTGAGATGAAATCATGGTAAAATAGTCTTAAATATAAGACGAAGCCTTACCACCCAAAAGGAGTACAATATGACAAAATATCCACTTATCGCAACAGCTGCCGCAGGGATTGAAGCCCTAGTCGGTAAAGAATTACGTGACATGGGTTACGAGGTCCAAGTAGAAAATGGCCGTGCCCGCTTTGAAGGAAGTCTTGATGACGTAGCCCACACAAATATTAACTTACGGACTGCGGACCGTATCAAAATCGTCATGGGCGATTTCAAAGCCATCACCTTCGACCAATTGTTTGAATCGACTAAGGCCATCCCTTGGGAAGACATTCTACCAATGGACGCAGAATTTCCAGTATCAGGTAAATCAGTCAATTCAAAATTGCATTCTGTTCCTAACGTGCAAAAAATCGTGAAAAAAGCGATTGTTAACCGTCTGAGCGACCACTACCACCGCCGTGGTATGCTACCTGAAACAGGCGCTAAATACCCTATCGAAGTGAGCATCCACAAGGACGAAGCCTTGATAACTATTGATACGTCTGGCACTTCCCTATTTAAGCGTGGTTACCGTACTGAAAAAGGTGGCGCACCACTTAAAGAAAACATGGCTGCAGCTCTTGTTAAATTAACTAACTGGTTCCCTGACAAGCCATTTTACGATCCAACATGCGGTTCAGGTACCCTAACCATTGAAGCAGCATTAATCGGGAAAAATATTGCCCCAGGGATTAACCGCGCCTTCATTTCTGAGGAATGGGATATCTTCAATAACCGCGAATATTCAAAAGCCCGCGAAGCGGCTAAAGCGGCTATCCGTCATGACATTCAATTAGATATCATGGGATCAGATATTGATCACCGGATGATTGAAATCGCAAAAGCCAATGCAGAAGCAGCTGGTGTCGGGGATCAAATTGAATTCAAACAAATGCAATTATCTGACTTCACAACGACGAAAGAATACGGCGTGATCGTAGCCAACCCACCATATGGTGAGCGTTTGAATGACGAAGATTACGTGCATAAGTTATACAAACAAATGGGAGATCTTTACCGTCCAATGAAAACTTGGAGTAAATACATCCTGACGTCTGACTTAGCCTTTGAAGAATACTACGGTGAGAAAGCTACTAAGAAACGTAAATTATACAATGGGGCTATCCGTACTGACCTATTCCAATACTGGGGAGCGCGCAAACCACGTCCTAAAAAAGTAGAGGCAGAATAAGTTATTTACGATCATAATAAAAAAACCAGGTAAACGGCTTTATTCGCCTGCTACCTGGTTTTTTTGTGTCTGTTATTCGAATTTAAAATCAGTTTATGCGATTGACGGTCTGCATTTATCCCTTAATTAGTCCTGCTGGTTGCTTATTCTCTTGGCCTGGTGCATGGCTTGACGGGCTAAGTTATCTGCCCCCCTATTGGCTTGGTCCGGCACCCATTTTAAATTAAACATGGGAAAATGGTCTAGTTGATTTAAAATGGCCTTTAACAAACTTTTATAGGGGTCGCGTTTATGGAATCTCTTATTAACGGCATCAAAGACGATTTTTGAGTCTGTTTGACACAAGATCCACTCATTTTTCAGTCCTTCAGCCTGCAATTTTTCTAACAATAATAGCAGGGCATGGAATTCGGCCTCATGGTTGTCCATTTCCCCACTTAAAGGGTATTTCTCTTGTCGCTGTTGCCCGTCATGGACAATGACCATACCAACGCCTGCTGGCCCAAATTGCCCGTCCACTGACCCGTCTATGGCTATTTTTAACATCCGCTCACCCTTTAATCATCCATTACATCTTCTTACTCAAAACTCGCAAAGTTCTGCATATACTCATAAAACCAATATTGATAAATATCTTGTACGACTTGATTGTCAATGGCAAGTGGGTCGCCATTTTCCATTAATTGGCCAATGGCTTCTACCATATCTTCTGGGTCAATTTGATTTAAATCATCGACAAATGGGTACATGACGGTATATATATCATAAATATTCTCCATCAAATAGGCCACTCGATAGGGTTCGTGGATATAAACTTCTTCCACGTAGGAAACCAAATCTAAGAAGTGACTATTGGTTTCAATTTCAAATAAGTCACTGAGTGAAATAGTCGTCGTCTCATCGTAAACATTAGTTAAAGTAATTTCCTGGTCTGCGTGTGGATGGTGGAAAATATACAGCAAAATATCCGATTGGAAGACAAAATCCCGGTCCCGATTTAAAAGACTTAACAATTTATCGATGGATACCTTGTCGCTCAATTCCAGCAGATGGTTGACCTGCGCCTTCTCAAGGATAGTCAAGGGTTTATCCCTGGCCACTAACTGGTCGAATAACTTTTGTAGGCCTTGTAAGACTTCCACATTACTAGCATCATCGTCTGAAGTCGCCTCAAATTGGGCCAGCTTTTCCATCATTTCTGGCACGATGATAATTTGCATAATGGGTGTCATTTGACCGTGTTGAGGAAGGTTCAATTTGACTTGGCCTTGAATGGCTTTTTGCACAAATTGGTAGAAAGACTTCCAGTCAATTTCTGCCTCGACATCGATTAAATCGGGATTAGCCATAACCCCTTCGCCATAAAATTCTATCAATAATGAGAAAATATCCACCAAATCATTTTCTAATTCTTCTTCATATAAAACGCCGATGATATAATTTCTAAAATCAACGACACTCTTTCTTTTCTTACGGGCAATCAGCAACAATTTAAGCGATTCACTCATTTCGCCCGCTTTAATACGCTGAATCGCTTCTTCAATATCTAATTTAAATGATCGTTCAAAATCATTATCTTGGTTTCTCATTATACGTCCTCTTAAATCTTATTTTCTGTTGGAAATGCAGGCTGTAAACGCCCTTCCTTCTAAGCCCATCTTATCACAATATCATATCCATGAAAATTTTTATCCAATAATTAAAAAAGAAGATGCGACCATAGGACACACCTTCCTTCAACAGTAGTTATTTTTTCAAGATGTCAGTTGACTAGAATTCATTAAAGCGTGCTTCTTTGGCAGCAATTAAATCTGCTTTTGACATGGCCAATTGCTGGTCAATTTCTTCCAAGACCATTTCTTTAATCAATTGTGCTTGAACATCGTGGTCTAAAGCCTTTTTCCCGTAATGCTCTGGGATAATTTGGTCGATAACCTTAAAATCCAGCAAGTCAGGCGCCGTGAATTTCATATATTCAGCAGCTTCAGGTACACGACTCGGGTCTTTCCATAAAATTGTTGCAAACCCTTCTGGCGATAAGACTGAATACATGGCATTCTCCATCATCCATACCTTATTTGAAACAGCTAGGGCTAACGCGCCACCAGACCCACCTTCACCCATTAAAATCGTGATAGTTGGTACAGTTAAGCCAGCCATTGTTTGCATAGATTCAGCAATGGCTTGTCCAATCCCCCGGTCTTCCGCTTCAACGTCACAAAAGGCGCCGGAAGTATTAACAATGGTAATCACCGGACGGTTGAATTTTTCAGCTTGTTCAAACAAACGAATGGCTTTACGGTAACCCTCAGCATGAGGCGACCCAAAGTTACGCTTGATATTTTCTTGAACCGAGTGGCCTTTTTCAGTTCCAACAATTGTAACTGCGCGGCCATTAATTTGTCCGACACCACCAACAATCGCGCCGTCATCACCATAACGACGGTCGCCATGCATCTCATAAAAGACGTCACAGATTTTCTTAGCCAATTCAGCCGTGGTTAATCGGTTGATATCACGTGAAGCTGTTACCACTTCTGCAGGGATTTTTTGCGTAATTTTCGCATTAGGTTGCTCAACGGTTTTTAATAATTGTTTCATACTAACTCTCAAGTCGAGCACCTCCTTTAGCGACC
>NZ_JBOEQF010000195.1:0-3940 GCF_050689315.1 Aerococcus sp. L_32 | reverse complement strand
TATCGCTAAAGGAGGTGCTCGATTTGAGAGTTAGTATGAAACAATTATTAAAAACCGTTGAGCAACCTAATGCGAAAATTACGCAAAAGATCCCTGCAGAAGTGGTAACAGCTTCACGTGATATCAACCGATTAACAACGTCTGAATTGGCTAAGAAAATCTGTGATGTTTTTTATGAGATGCATGGTGACCGTCGTTATGGTGACGACGGCGCGATTGTCGGTGGTATCGGACAAATTAATGGCCGAGCAGTTACAATAGTTGGAACTGAAAAAGGCCACTCGGTTCAAGAAAATATCAAGCGTAACTTTGGGTCGCCTCATGCTGAGGGTTACCGTAAAGCCATTCGTTTGTTTGAACAAGCTGAAAAGTTCAACCGTCCAGTGATAACCATTGTTAATACTTCCGGCGCCTTCTGTGACGTTGAAGCAGAAGACCGGGGGATTGGACAAGCGATAGCTGAATCCATGCAAACAATGGCTGGCTTAACTGTACCAACTATCACGATTTTAATGGGTGAAGGTGGGTCTGGTGGAGCGTTAGCCCTAGCTGTTTCAAATAAGGTATGGATGATGGAGAATGCCATGTATTCAGTCTTATCGCCAGAAGGATTTGCAACGATTTTATGGAAAGACCCGAGTCGTGTACCAGAAGCTGCTGAATATATGAAATTCACGGCGCCTGACTTGTTAGATTTTAAGGTTATTGATCAAATTATCCCAGAGCATTACGGGAAAAAGGTCTTAGATCACGATGGTCAAGCACAATTGATTAAAGAAATGGTCTTGAAAGAAATTGACCAGCAATTGGCCATGTCAAAAGCAGATTTAATTGCTGCAAAAGAAGCACGCTTTAATCAATTCTAGTCAACTGACATTTTGAAAAAACAACCAATTTGAAGGAAGGTGTGACCTAAGGTCGCATCTTCTTTTTTCGAATTATTGGATAAAAATATTCATGGATATGATATTGTGATAATATAAGCTTAGAAGGAAGGGTGTTTACAGCCTGCATTTCCAACAGAAAATAAGATTTAAGAGGATGTATAATGAGAAACCAAGACAATGATTTTGAACGATCATTTAAATTAGATATTGAAGAAGCGGTTCAGCGTATTAAAGCGGGCGAAATGAGTGAATCGCTGAAATTATTGCTGATTGCCCGTAAGAAAAGAAAGAGTGTCGTTGATTTTAGAAATTATATCATCGGCGTTTTATATGAAGAAGAATTAGAAAATGATTTAGTGGATATTTTCTCATTATTGATTGAATTTTATGGCGAAGGGGTTATGGCTAATCCTGATTTAATAGATGTCGAGGCAGAAATTGACTGGAAGTCTTTCTACCAATTTGTGCAAAAAGCCATTCAAGGACAAGTTAAATTGAATCTCCCTCAACATGGTCAAATGACACCCATTATGCAAATTATCATTGTGCCAGAAATGATGGAAAAGTTGACCCAATTTGAGGCGACTTCAGATGATGATGCTAGTAATGTGGAGGTTTTACAAGGCCTACAAAAGTTATTCGACCAGTTAGTGGCTAGAGATAAACCCTTGACTATCCTTGAGAAGGCGCAGGTCAACCATCTGCTGGAATTGAGCGACAAGGTATCCATCAATAAATTGTTAAGCCTCTTAAACCGGGACCGGGATTTTGTATTCCAATCGGATATCTTGCTTTATATTTTCCACCATCCACACGAGGACCAAGAAATTACCTTAACCAATATCTACGATGAGACGACGACTATTTCACTCAGTGACTTATTTGAGATTGAAACCAATAGCCACTTCTTAGATTTGGTTTCCTACGTGGAGGAAGTTTATATCCACGAACCCTATCGCGTGGCTTACTTGATGGAGAATATTTATGATATTTATACCGTCATGTACCCATTTGTCGATGATTTAAACCAGATTGACCCAGAAGATATGGTAGAAGCGATTGGCCAATTAATGGAAGATGGCGACCCACTTTCAATTGATAATCAAGTCGTACAAGATATTTACCAATATTGGTTTTATGAGTATATGCAGAATTTTGCGAGTTTTGAATAAGAAGATGTAATGGATGACTAAAGGGTGATCGAATGTTAAAAATAGCCATAGACGGATCAGTGGACGGACAATTTGGACCGGCAGGCGTTGGTATGGTCATTGTACATGACGGGCAACAGCGACAAGAGAAATACCCTTTAAGTGGGGAAATGGACAACCATGAGGCGGAGTTCCATGCCTTGCTATTATTGTTGGAAAAATTACAAGCTGAAGGACTAGAAAGTGAGTGGATCCTGTGTCAAACAGACTCTAAGATCGTCTTTGATGCGGTTAACAAGAAATTTCATAAACGCGACCCCTATAAAAGTTTGTTAGAGGTTATTTTAAATAAACTCGAGTATTTTCCCATGTTTAATTTAAAATGGGTGCCGGACCAAGCTAACAGAGGGGCAGATAACTTAGCCCGTCAAGCCATGCACCAGGCCAAGAAATTAAGGGACCAGCAAGGCTAGTTAAGGGATAAATTCAGACCGTCAATCGCATAAATATGGATTTAAATTCGAATAACAGACACAAAAAAACCGGGTAGCAGGCGGTTAAAGCCGTTTACCTGGTTTATTTATTTTTGTTTGTAAATATATTATTCTGCGTCTACCTTTTTAGGACGTGGTTTGCGCGCGCCCCAGTACTGGAATAGGTCAGTACGGATAGCTCCATTGTATAATTTACGTTTCTTAGTAGCTTTCTCACCGTAGTATTCTTCAAAGGCTAGGTCAGACGTCAGGATGTATTTACTCCAAGTTTTCATTGGACGGTAAAGATCACCCATTTGTCGGTATAACTTATGCACATAATCTTCGTCATTTAAACGCTCACCGTATGGGGGGTTGGCTACGATAACGCCATATTCTTTCTTCGTTGTAAAGTCAGATAATTGCATTTGTTTGAATTCGATTTGATCGCCGACGCCAGCTGCTTCTGCATTGGCTTTTGCGATTTCAATCATCCGGTGGTCAATATCTGATCCCATGATATCTAACTGAATGTCATGACGGATAGCCGCCTTAGCCGCTTCACGGGCTTTTGAATATTCGCGGTTATTGAAGATATCCCATTCCTCAGAAATGAAGGCACGGTTAATACCTGGGGCAATATTTTTCCCGATTAATGCCGCTTCAATGGTTAGGGTACCTGAACCACATGTTGGATCGTAAAATGGCTTGTCAGGGAACCAGTTAGTTAATTTAACTAGGGCTGCAGCCATGTTTTCTTTAAGTGGTGCGCCACCTTTTTCAGTACGGTAACCACGTTTGAATAGGGAAGAGCCAGACGTATCAATAGTAATCAGGGCTTCGTCCTTGTGGATGCTCACTTCGATAGGGTATTTAGCGCCTGTCTCAGGTAGCATACCACGGCGGTGGTAGTGGTCGCTCAGACGGTTAACGATTGCTTTTTTCACGATTTTTTGCACGTTAGGAACAGAATGCAATTTTGAATTGACTGATTTACCTGATACTGGGAACTCTGCGTCCATTGGTAGAATATCTTCCCAAGGGATGGCCTTGGTCGATTCAAATAATTGGTCGAAGGTGATGGCCTTGAAATCGCCCATGACGATTTTGATACGGTCCGCAGTCCGTAAGTTAATATTTGTGCGGGCTACATCATCAAGACTGCCTTCAAAGCGGGCACGGCCATTTTCTACTTGGACCTCGTAACCCATGTCACGTAGTTCTTTACCTACTAGGGCTTCAATCCCTGCGGCAGCTGTTGCGATAAGTGGATATGTTGTCATATTGTACTCCTTTTGGGTGGTAAGGCTTCATCTTATATTTAAGACTATTTTACCATGATTTCATCTCAATAAAAAAAGGTTGGAAAAGAATCCAACCTTTTGCCTGTTTGTAAATTTCGATAAGCCATGTTCTGTTCCCCGATATC
>NZ_JBOEQF010000194.1:0-3964 GCF_050689315.1 Aerococcus sp. L_32 | reverse complement strand
ATCTGACATGAAGACCACTTTATCCGCCACTTCTTTAGCGAAATTCATTTCATGGGTCACGATAATCATCGTTGCTTGCTCGTCTCTGGCAATGTCAGAAATAACCTGTAGTACTTCAGCCACCCACTCTGGATCAAGCGATGAAGTCGGTTCGTCGAATAAAATGACCTTTGGATTGACCGCAACCGCTCGGGCAATACCCACACGTTGTTGCTGGCCTCCTGATAAAGTGACTGGATATTTGTCTGCTTTTTCTGCTAAACCTACTTTTTCAAGCAAAGCCAACCCTTTTTCTTTAGCGGCACTTTTTGAAAATCCTTGCGCCACTCCAAGGGCATAAGTCACGTTTTCAAGTACTGTTTTATTTTTAAATAAGTTGTAGTGCTGGAAGACCATCGAAGTTTGTTTTCTCAATTCAGCCACAGATTTTTTTGTCGCCTTCTTAGTATCCACGGCCACATCCCCAATGCGAATAACCCCACCGTTCGGTTCTTCTAGGTAGTTTAAGCATCTAAGCAAGGTCGATTTCCCTGACCCTGATGGTCCGATAATGGCCACCACTTCGCCGGCTGCAACTTCAAAGGAAATATCCTTTAAGACCTGAGTCCCAGAAAAGTCCTTTTGTAAGTGTTCAATTTCAATCATATTATTACTATTATTGTTCGTCATTTGTCGCTCATCCTCATTATTGTATGCATATTATCTTCGCTTGTGTTGACTGTCTAAGTCCTTTTGTGGGTAAAATAAAAACCCCTCCCAATAGGCACTCGTCCTATCAAGAAGGGATGACTGGTCAACAATCATGGTTCCACCCTTTTTCATATTGCCCTCACAGACAATATCTCAGTCAGTAAATACTGACAGGCTTAACGGCCCCACCCGTCCAACCAGCTTTCACTGGTAGGATGCTCCAAACGCACTTTCATTACCTGTATCCATCTGCTCTCATCAACACAGACTTTCTGTCCAATACATAAGTAATTACTCTTCTCTTCATCGCATTTCGTGATTAAAAAAATGTCTTTTGCTTGAAGTCAATTTAACAAACCCGAACACCTTTAGACAAGATTACTGCCTGGGGAAAACACGCCTCGTTTTTCATTTTTTGTTTTTACCCTTAGATAAAAGCACGTCTTAAAAGTTTATATTTAGCGGTTTCTAACCAATTACACATAGACTAATATTCGTAAATAACTATCAGAAATGATAAAAAAACTAGACAAATGATCATGAATTTAATTGCATTTTAATACAATGTTTGTATTAGACCCTAACCTGTAACCCCTTAAAAGACGAACAAGCCCTATTATTTAAGCAAAAAAAACGAAACGTGGCCTTGTATCTGCTAGCCATCGTTTCGCCTGTTTGATTATGCGATTTTGTTCAAACAATGAATGAATTAAATAACTGCAATTAATTACATCACTACAATTTTTCAAATCCTTACAGCTTATTAAATCATTGTCCATTGCCATTAAGGGACAATAGGCACCCCAATTTGTTCACGTAGGGTCGTACCTGGGTACTCTGTCCGATAAACCCCACGATCTTGAAGAATCGGCACTACTTCATTGACGAACCGTTCAAAGGCACCTGGAATGTCACCAGCAATAATAAAGCCGTCAATAGCATCTGCTTCAACCCAGCGTTGGATTTCGTCAGCGATGTCTTCAGCTGTCCCAATAAAGTTTGGACGAGTCACCGCTTGTTCCAAGGCTACTTGACGTAAGGTTTGGTTTTCTTCCTTGGCGCGTTTCTTAATGTAGTCTGTTGTCGAACGGAAGGCATCTTTTCCAATATCTCCTAAATCTGGGAATGATGCATCTAGGTCATAACCTGAGAAGTCGTAGTCATCGAAGTAGCGAGCTAGGTATTTCAATGCATTCTCAATTGGAATTAAGCTGGCAAATTCAGTATAAGCTGCTTCAGCATCTTCCAAAGTATCCCCAACAAGTGGGTTGATGCCAGGGTAAACTTTGACCTCTTCAGGATTACGGCCAGCTGCTTTAGCCCGCGCTTTAATGTCATCATAGAAAGCTTTCACTTCCTCTAAAGAATTGGCATGTGTGAAAATAGCTTCTGCATTCCCTGCCGCAAAGGCCCGTCCAGAATCTGATGATCCTGCTTGGAAAACGAGTGGTTCCCCTTGAGGTGAACGACCAATATTTAGGGGACCAGCCACTTGGAAATACTCGCCTTCATAGTTTAAACGGTGCAGTTTTTCAGGATCAAAGTATTGGCCTGTTTCTTTGTTTCTAGGGAAGGCATCCGGTTCCCAAGATCGCCATAAACCACGCACAACATCTAAATGTTCTTGGGCGATTTTATAGCGTTCACCGTGAGGCGGTAGCGTCCGGTTGTTGAAGTTTTCAGCCACCCCTGCTTGTGGTGTCGTCACCAAGTTCCACCCAGCACGGCCATTAGACAAGTGGTCTAGCGATAACAATTGACGTGAAATAGTGAAAGGATCTGTATAAGTTGTTGAGAAAGTCCCCACTAAACCAATATTTTCAGTCACAGCCGCTAAGCTAGACAATAAGGTAATCGGTTCAAAACGGTTTAAGAAATGAGGAATTGACTTCTCAGAAATATATAAACCATCTGCGATAAAGACGAAATCAAATAGTCCTTTCTCTGCTAATTGCGCCCGTGTCTTATAAAAGTTTAAGTTTGTGCTGGCAGTTTCGTCTACTTGCGGATGACGCCAACCATCTGTTGTTCCACCGATTCCATGTAAAATCGCCCCAAAATGTACTTGTTTAGTCATATTACTTCACTCCTATTCCGGCTGCTTTTAGCCCGTTCACCACATGTTCCAACCCAAAATCAATAATGACTTGGTATTGCTTGCTGTCTTTTTGACCAATTTCAACTACTGGCACATAAGAGACCCCGTATTTGGCATTCAAAATGTCTCTAAATTGGTCGTTTTCTGTCACGTCAATTAATTCATATGGAAGGTTTTCCTCTTGTAAGTAATCTTTGATTTCCTGGCAATAATGACACCCTTGCTTGGCCCATAAAACGATATTCGCTGCTTGTTGTTTATCTGACATTATTATCCTCCTTTAATTTCCCCTGCTAAGGCTTCAATAATCTCGAATTTTTTAGCGTAAGGGATGCCGATCGTATGAATCACAAAATGGTCGGTATTAAATCTCTTTGAAAAATCGTCTAGTTGCGCTTTCACCTGACTGGCTGTGCCGACAAAGGCGCCTACTTGTTTTTCAAGGATTTTGGCGTCTTCAGCTTGGTGCAGGTCAGCATATGCTTCAGCGGCCGCTTGTTTGTTGAAGTTGACCCTTTTGCCAGAATTTAAAACCACTGTATAGGCAGCTTGTTCAGCAAGGTAGGCTTTACCTTCATCTGGATCGTCTGTGATATAAACGATGACGGCAATTTTAAAGTCCCCTGATCCTTGATAAGCGGCTCTCGTTTTGTCAAGCGCTTCAAGGTCCGCATTGGCAAAGTAGGGATAGACTAGGCCGGTATCCTGAGTGGTCGTCAAATTGGCACTTTCTTGACTACCCCCGAGCAACTCGATGGTAAAGTCCGAATCAATCGCCGGTTGCAAGTCATAGTTTTCAGCCGCATAGGGATGGTCGGCCGGGAAATTATTACGGATAAAACGAGTAACCTCGATAAATTTGTCATCGAAAGACTGGACCGGTTTGATAAAGTCTCGTTGTAGGACCTCAACCGCCTCATCCTTACCACCTTGCGCTTTTCCTAATCCCAGAATCACCCGTCCTGGCGCTAGTTGGTGGAGGACACTGAATGACTCCGCCACTTTATAAGGGACATAATGTTGCAGCATGACCCCACCAGATCCTACACGAATCTTGTCCGTCTTGGCTAAGATGTAACCCACCAAAATTTCTGGTGCCACACTAGCAATCTCTTTTGTAAAATGGTGTTCCGCTACTAAAAAGCTGTCATAGCCCAATCCTTCGGCCTGTAGAGG
>NZ_JBOEQF010000193.1:0-3964 GCF_050689315.1 Aerococcus sp. L_32 | reverse complement strand
TTATATCCCCTGGCTTGACTTCATGTATAGGCACTTGAAGGCGGTCAGCTTGTTGTGTGATGGCTCTTTTCGCCTCATCAACTTGCGGATATAATACCAAGGGCACACCTGTTTTCAAGATGCCGGCCTTCTCACCTGCGATTTCAGCTAGTGTGTCGCCGAGGATTTTCTGGTGGTCCAGGGCAATTTTCGTGATGGCCGTGACCAGTGGTTGGTTGATGATATTAGTAGCGTCCAATCTGCCACCCAAGCCAACTTCTAAGACGACAAAATCTACCTGATTTGCCTCAAAGGTCAACCAAGCAAGTCCGGTAAAGACCTCAAACTCGGTGTAATATTCATCCGGTCCTAATGCTGCCGTCATCCGGTCAACTTGTGCCATGAGCTGGGTGTCAGTGATTTGTTGGCCATTGATTTGAATGCGCTCGTTGAAGTCGACTAAGGACGGGGAAGTGAATAAGCCAACCTTGTAGCCGGCTGCTTGTAAGATAGTGGCCACCATTTTGGCGGTTGACCCTTTGCCGTTTGTCCCAGCGATATGAATGGTTGGGAGTTGATTTTCTGGATGGTTAAAGTGCGCCATTAACTGTTTCATCGACGCTAATCCTAACACCATTTCGCCGGCGGGTGCTAGGGGCAACTTTGCTTGAAGTGATTCGTAACGCAATGGATAAGCCTCTTTTCGTGATCTATTATGAGTAGAAGATCTTTAAACCGTCTTCTAAAACGTCTATAGGTAGGATTTAGCAGGTGGATGCACCATTTAATACCAACAACATTCGGTATTTTCTTAAAACACATGCCCCGACCTGCCATAGCCATACCTAGTCCCATTAAGTATAGCTAACTTTTAATTGTTAGTCATCAAGGATTACTCAAAAAAACATAGTTCGTGTTTGAAGCGATGCCTATGCGTTAGAAGGGAGCCGGATATCACGCCCAATGTTGGATGGTCCCACCGCAAGTAGATTTCTGCAGGGCAGACAGGGGATGTTATAGCAAGCGGATGCAGAAGGCCTGCCATTAATAACAGTATCCTATCCTCTCTCCCATCAACCCCTATCACTTGAGAAATACAGTCAACTATATTACAATAAGTCATATATTAATTTGAAATCGAATTATTATTTCTAAAAGGAGATGAATGCATGGGATTACTAGTAGACGGCGTTTGGAAGGACCAATGGTATGACACAGAATCAACAGGTGGTCGTTTCGTCCGCAAAGACTCACAATTCAGAAACTGGATTACAACTGACGGTGCACCAGGGCCTTCAGGTGAAGGTGGCTTTAAAGCAGAAGCAGGGCGCTACCACTTATACGTTTCACTAGCGTGTCCATGGGCTAGCCGTACCTTAATGTTGCGTAAATTAAAAGGCTTAGAAGACATGATTTCTATTTCTATCGTGAACCCAATTATGTTGGAAAACGGCTGGACATTTGCACCAGACCAAGGTGTCATTCCTGACCCTGTTCTAGATGCTGACTTCTTATACCAAGTCTATACACACGCAGATCCTAATTACACAGGCCGTGTAACAGTACCTGTTTTATATGACAAGGAAAAAGATACCATCGTCAACAACGAATCATCTGATATTATGTTGATGTTGAACTCAGCCTTTGACGAAATAGGTGCCATTGAAGGTGACTACTACCCTGAAGAATTGCGCGACCAAATCAAAGAAATGGATGACTTTGTCTATCCAAACATCAACAACGGTGTTTATAAAGCTGGTTTTGCGACAGATCAAGCGGTTTATGAAGAAGAAGTTGGTCATGTATTTGATGCCCTAGAAAAATTAGACGGTATCCTAGCTGACAAAAAATTCTTATTAGGCGACAAATTAACAACATCTGACATCCGCTTGTTCCCAACATTAATCCGTTTCGAGCATGTCTACTATGGTCACTTCAAGTGCAATATCAAACACTTAACTGACTTTGAAAATGTATGGCGTTATACGCGTGAAATCTACAACATGGCAGGTATTTCTGACACAGTTGATTTCTACCACATCCAACACCACTACTATGGTAGCCATCCGACAATTAACCCGAACGGCATTATTCCAGCGGGGCCAGCAATCTCTTTAGATATCTAAGATGACTGCAAACAATTAAATAAGCCAATACGAAAAAACTGGTGGTCACTATTAAAAAGTGATCACCAGTTTTTCCTTTTGTTATGAGCAGGTTACCTATCCTTTTACCCCGTCTTCTTTAACGCCTAGTAATAAGGCACCCCCGATAATAAAGAGGATAATTAAACCAAAGACCCCATTCAAGGAATTACCTGTCATTTGGGTGATAATCCCTAATAAGGTTGTCCCGATAATGGAAGAGAACTTTCCGAAAACATTATAGATGCCGAAGAATTCATTCGTTTTGCCTTCTGGTACTAATTTTCCAAACATCGAACGTGACAAGGCTTGTAAGCCACCTTGAGCCGTCCCAACCATACAAGCTAGTATAAAGAAATCAGTCGCTGTTTCCATACTTAAGGCATAGATACAGATAATGATATAAGTCACAATCCCTACATAGATAATTTTCTTATCTCCGAATCGTTTGGCCAGCTGCCCGTATAATACTGTGAATGGAAAGGCCACAATTTGAACGATCAATAAAACCACTACAAGGACTGTCGCTTCAATCCCTAAGTCAGTTGCTACAGCCGTTGCCATTGAAATAATCGTCCCTACCCCGTCGATATATAAGAAATAAGCCAATAGGAATATAAATAACTGACGGTATTGGGCCATGTCTTTGATGGTATTTTTCACCCGTTTAAAGGAATCGCGAATGGGGCTTGGACTTGGGTTGATCCAAGATTTTTGTTGGACATTTTGCCAATAAGGAATGGTAAAGGCAAACCACCAAATAGCGGTTAATACAAAGGCTGCTCTGGTTAACCAATCTAGGGTAAACGGCATAGCATCAATATTTAACATAAAAACTAAATAGAATAAGAATGGTACACAAGACCCGATATAGCCCATACCGTAACCCATTGAAGATACGCGAGACATCCGGGTTTTAACCGTTACATCAAGCAGTGAAGCATCATAAAAGACATTTGACGATGAAAAACCGATATTGGATAAAACATATAAAATTAATAAGATTAACCAAGCCATTCCCCAAGTCCCACCTGGTGTAAAAGCCATCAACAATATAGAAATAATACCTAACAAGGTCCCCATCGTAAACAAGGGCTTTCTAAAACCTCGGTATTCAGCGATAGACCCTAAAATCGGTGCCATCAAGCCTACTAAGGCCGTTCCGATAGAATTGGCATAAGACAAGTAGGCGGTTGAATCTGCGTCCGCAACTCCCGCCCCTTCTGCGATTGCCTTATAAAACAAGGGAAATAATGTTGCTGTGATAACTAAGGAATAAGCTGAATTCCCTGTATCCTGTAAAACCCACGACCATTCTTCTTTGGTGTAACCCCAAAATTTTTTACCTATCTCTGCCATGACTTGCCTCCGTATTTTTATTTTTGTTGATGGTAGTTGTAAACCGCTAATTCAACAATTAAGTCATAAGGAATTTCTGAATAATAGGGAAATTGTAAGGTCCCTTGCCTGACCTAAGATCTGCCCCCTTGTCCTCAAAAGTAACAATCGTTTTCGGGAAGGGATAAATCCCAAGGTAACACTTGTTGCTCCCGTAGTGGGTAACCATCTCCTTATCAAAAAGGGTTTGTATGCCATAGGAAATTTTCTCCTGACAAGCTGGCAATGCCGACGCTAGCTTATGTCATAACTTCATTAAAATGGCTTGGACATCATCTGCATGATCTGCAACATAGTCATCGATTGCTAGTACCTGGTCAATTACCTAGTCCTCCTTGATATACGTCTGTATCATCTCTTTAAAATCAGGTAGTACATCTGTTTCAAACCAAGGATTTTTCTTCATCCACCTTTGGTTTAAAGGGGACGGATGGACCAGGGGA
>NZ_JBOEQF010000192.1:0-3966 GCF_050689315.1 Aerococcus sp. L_32 | reverse complement strand
GGTTTGTCCACGTGTGAATAAACCTGAACCGTGTGTACGTGGTAATAAGCCAACTTCTGAAGCTAATGGACGGATTTCGTCAATTTTACGACCATCAGGACGCACTTTATCGTCAGTAATTAAACGACGAACTTCCTTGTACTCTAATTGGTTCGCGATTTGGCGCACTTGGTCCATTAAGGTCGCAGCATCTTCATGTTCTGCATATAATTCGCTGTAGTGATCGATAATCGCCGCTTTAACTGCTTCGATATTTTCTTCACGTTCCAACTTGTCAAAAGTTTGGATTGCTTCAACCATTTGTTGATTGTATTGTGCTGTTACTTCAGCAACCAACACGTTGTCCGGTGTATTTAATTGGACGTCCATTTTTTCTTGACCAACTTTTTCACGGATTTCGTCTTGGAAGTAGCATAATTCACGGATTGATGTGTGCCCAAACATTAAGGCTTCAAGCATCTCTGTTTCAGATAACTCTGCAGCTGAAGACTCTACCATGTTGATGGCATCTTTAGATCCAGCAACAATTAACTCTAAATCAGATTGTGCTTGTTGTTCTACAGTTGGGTTAATCACCAAATCGCCATTTACACGACCAACATTTACCCCTGCAATAGGACCGTCGAAAGGAATATCTGAGATTGTTAAGGCTGCTGAGGAACCAAACATTGCGGCCATTTCTGGTGAACAGTCTGGGTCTACTGATAAAACAGTATTAATCACTTGCACTTCATTGGTAAACCCTTCGTCAAACATCGGACGGATAGGACGGTCAATCAAACGTGCTGTTAATGTTGCATGTTCGCTTGGGCGACCTTCACGTTTGATGTAACCACCAGGAATTTTCCCTACTGAGTACATTTTTTCTTCATAGTTTACTTGTAATGGGAAGAAGTCTTGCCCTGGCTTAGCTTCTTTTGCCCCTACTACGGCAGTTAATACGACAGTATCTCCATAACGAACCAATACCGCTGCATTGGCTTGTTTAGCTACCTGACCATATTCGATTGATAATGGGCGACCGGCCCAATTCATTTTAAACACTTGCTTTTCTTCCATGTTCTAACATGCTCCTTTATTCGCTTACTGCCAACAAGTTTGCTACTAAACAAATTTCTAAGATCAAGACTTGATACTCACAAATTTGCATAGTAGTGAACAACTGTTGGCGCTTTTATTCCATACCAGTTTATTTTCCTATAAAAAGGGTTAAAAATCAACAAAAGCGAGACACAAATGTATCCCGCTTTAAGATCATATTTATAAGAATTAACGACGTAAGCCTAATGCTTTGATTAAATCACGGTAACGTTGAACATCTTTGTTACGTAAGTAAGCTAACAAGTTACGACGGTGACCAACTTTTTTCATTAAACCACGGTAAGAATGGTGGTCTTTTTTGTGTGTACGTGCATGTTCGTTAAGAGAGTTGATATCTTCAGTTAAGATAGCGATTTGTACCTCTGGGCTACCAGTATCTCCTTCGTGACGTGCAAATTGTTGGATTAATTCGTTTTTACGTTCTTTTGAAATTGCCATGTGACAACACCTCTTTCATCATATTCGCCGTAAACTGCGACAAGCGTTGGTGATTCAACTCGCGAAGTAAACGGTCATCTGACATTATACACACAATCAACTGATAATGCAAATGGAATTTCGGGGAAATTAGTAAGCATAGATGAACTGTATCGATTAATCTAAGGTGTATTGAAATTTTTATGCCTGCACTTACCCAATACGCCAACCCGTGGACAATCAGCCTTTAGTCCCTTGCGAAATGTTCATACAATATATACAATAAAGCTTAATATCGACATGGAGGCAAGCAATGAAAAAAGATCCAATTCAACCTTATTTAATAGCATCCGCCATCACCGCAATACCCTTTATTTTAATCTGTTTAACAGCAATGATTGACGTTGATTTTTTGACAGTAATCGACCAAAATATTGGCCAACATCTCTATCAATGGGGTCCAGCGCCTTTTACAACGTTTGTACAATCGTTCACCCTCATTGGTAATGCCCAAGGAATCATTCCTCTCACGTTGATTATTGCTGGTATTTTCTACTATATTAGTCGAAAATGGCAAGTATTACTGTGGATAGTTTTCACTATTCTAGTTGGCGCTGGCCCTGTTGTTGCGCTAATCAAAAATATTATTCAAAGGGCGCGCCCTTCCTACGTGCTGCACCTTGTTGACCAAGGAGGCTACTCCTTCCCTTCTGGACATGCAACTGGTGCAGTACTAGCATGGGGAACCCTAGCTTTCTTAACTTGGTATTATTTTAAAGATAAGTATCCAAAGATGATACCCTACTCAATTGGCTTTACCATCTTCATGGTGGTTGCCATCAGTGCATCTCGCTTATACCTTGGCGTCCACTATCTATCTGATATTATCGCCGGTTGGTCTATAGGCGCTACTTGGTTAATTCTTTGCTTGAATTACTTTAACCTTTTTATAGCAGATAAAATAGCATTGGAAGATGAAGTAAAGGATAATAACTTAAAAGAAAAATAGTCAAAGAAAAAGGCACCGCCGACAAAGCGATGCCTTTTTTGTTATTAAAAATCTTATGAAATATCGAACGCAAGCTACGCTTACTTTATAGTTAAGATAAGTAATAGCTATTTCTTCATTTCTGCTTTTAATTCCATAATAATGTCACGAAGTTCAGCCGCTTTTTCGAAGTTTAAGTCCTTAGCAGCTTGTTTCATTTCTAATTCCACATTTCTTAAGGCCTGTTCTCTATCATCGCGTTTCAAAGCTCGGAGTTGTTCTGTTAGAGAATTACTCATTTCTTCAGAATTCACATGAGTAATTCGAATAGCATCACGAATTTCTTTCTTGATTGTTTGCGGTACAATCCCATGTTCCTTGTTATAAGCTTGTTGGATAGCACGACGACGGGCCGTTTCATCCATTGCCCGGCGCATAGAGTCGGTGATACCATCTGCATACAGAATTACATGCCCATTTTGATTACGTGCTGCCCGTCCAATAGTTTGGATCAGCGACCGTTCATTACGCAAGAAGCCTTCTTTGTCTGCATCTAATATCGTGACTAAGGATACTTCAGGTACATCTATTCCCTCACGCAATAAGTTAATCCCAATCAACACATCGAATACACCTAGACGTAAGTCACGAATAATTTCTGTACGTTCTAACGTCTTGATATCAGAATGCAGATATTTTACCTTGATGCCCACTTCTTCCAAGTAGTCGGTCAGGTCTTCTGACATTCGTTTCGTTAAAGTGGTGATAAATACCCGTTCTTCACGTTCAATTCGGTCATTAATCTCACTAATAATGTCATCAATTTGACCTTCAATTGGACGAACTTCCACAGTAGGATCAAGCAAGCCGGTTGGTCGAATGATTTGTTCGACAATATCATCTTCGCCAGCTTTTTCTACTTCATAATCCGCTGGTGTTGCCGATACGTATAGGGTCTGGTTTAATTTTTCTTCAAACTCTTCTAATTTTAATGGTCGGTTATCCAAGGCTGACGGTAAACGGAAACCATGGTCAATTAAAACTTGTTTTCTTGCCTTATCCCCATTATACATTCCGCGCACCTGTGGCATTGTCATATGCGACTCATCCACCATTAATAAGAAATCTTCCGGGAAGAAATCTAGCAAGGTATAGGGTGCTTCCCCTGGTTTACGGCCGTCCATGTGACGAGAGTAGTTTTCAATCCCGTTACAGTAACCCATCTCAAGAAGCATTTCAATATCATAGCGGGTACGTTGTTCTAGACGTTGCGCTTCAAGCAACTTCCCTTCATCATTCAACTCTTTCAAACGATCTTCTAATTCAGCCTCAATTGATTTAACTGATTTCTCTACTTGTTCATGGTCAACCACAAAGTGAGTCGCTGGATAAATGGGATAGTGTTCTACTTCAGACTGGACTTCACCTGTTAAAGCATCCACTTCTCGAATTCGATCAAT